>DASRYX010000164.1:0-11056 GCA_035686985.1 Planctomycetaceae bacterium
GGTGTCCATCCCCCGGCGACGACGATTGATGACACCAGCCTCGAGATGGTCGAGCAGGTGATGCGGATCAATTTTCTCAGCACGTTCGCCGGCGCGAAGTTCGCCGTGCCTTATCTGCGGCGGACACGGGGCACGATCGTCAACATTTCCTCGATGACCGCGGTTCTCGGGCAGGATCGTTCCAGCGCGTATGCGTCCACCAAAGCAGCACAAGTGGGGCTAACGAAGTCGCTGGCGATTGAACTGGGTCCGCAGGGAATCCGGGTGAACGCGATTCTGCCCAGCAACATCGATACACCGCTGATGCACGAATGGGCAGCGACACTCGATGATCCGCAATCAGCGCTCGCCCGGGTCGCAGCGTTGCAGGTCTTCGGACGGATGGGAACGCCGGAGGAAATCGGTCGGATCGCCCTCTTCTTAGCGACGGATGATTCCAGCTTCCTCACGGGACAGGCGATCGAAGCCGAAGGCGGCGCCAGCCTCGACTACTGACGATTGTAACGGCACTTGTCATTCTGATGGATCATCGCTCATCTGCGAAGTTGTCCGGCAGAATCTGCCGATGTTGGATGAGGACGGGTCTCTGCCCAGTCTCACCAACTTCTCCATTAGGAGGTGCTTCGCTCAAAGTCTGCCACTCGCCGACGCTTCCCTGACGCCTCTGCTTTATCACGCCGACACAAAAATCACGCAGAACTCTCCTGCGTGGCAAGGTCGAAAGCACACGCACCGGCAGGATCAGCCGATGTACGTTCTTTTCACCGGTCGGGAGGGGAGACTGCGCCGCCGGCGGGGATGGTTTGCCGCAGTCAGGACCAGGAATCGCAATTTCACCTACCGTGGCCCTGGTGCCGGGTTACGTGGGTGAGCCGCCTTCGCAATTTTCAGGAACCGTTGACTCGATGATCTGGGCGTGGCTGCAAGACTGGTGGCACAACGACGGGCGCGGCGGAGAAGCCGTGGCTCGCCGTCGCCGCACCGTGTCGCCGGTGGGCCCGGCGATGGTCGAGTATCTCGAAACGCGGGAGATGTTCTCCGGCGCCGCGGTTGATCCCACGACCAGCGCCCGTGATCTCGGCGTCATCCAACTCAATGAGACCACGGGCGAATGGCAAGCGTCCCGCTATGACGGAATCCAATTTGTCGGGGAATCCCTGACGACATGGAACGCCGTTCCCGCAGACACCGTGGTCGTTCACGGCGACTTGTGGGGCACCGGTCAGGACGAAATGGTTCGTTTTGATCGTGCGACCGGGAACTTCACCGCCGAATGGAAGCAGGGCTCGGGCATCGCCACCGGCGTCATCGCCTCGTGGGTGCCCAACATGGACCTGCAGTTCCTGACAATTCAGGACCTCAACCATGATGGCCGCGATGACATCATCGCGCAGGATCGCACGACCGGGAAATGGGCGGTCTCCCTTTCTGTCGGAGCCGGCAACTACAGCAGCCGCTTCATCGGCACATGGCAAGTCGGCGTGGCGTGGGAGCGGGTCACATTCGCCGATCTCAACGGCGATCAACTCGACGATGTCATCGCGATCAATCCGACAAATAACAACTGGAATCTGCTGCTCGGAAATACCGGCGATTACTCGTCGATGACCGTCGGCAATCCGTTCCCGGCGAGCCGCATTAATCAGATGGTCGTCGGGAACTACGACGGCAATCCCGGGCTGGATGTGTTGCAGCGTGAAAGTTCAACCGGCGTGTGGGTGAAGTCGTCGGTGATCGGCAGCGGGTTCTATTCGCAAATTGTTGGACTGTGGGATCCCAATACCACATGGTCCGACGTCGTAACGCTGGACTTCTGGGGTAACGGACGCGACGCCATTCTCGGCCGCAATGCGTCGAACAACTGGCAGATTCTCTGGAGCGCCGGCAGCGGTAACTCGACATCCGGTCTCGGCGGCTGGGCACCGGGACAATATGCTGACGCGCAAATCGGCGACTTCAACGGCGATGGACGCGAAGATCTGCTGGCCCGGCAAGTGGCGACCGGGCGATGGTACTCGCTCTCCGCGTCAGCGACCTCCGTCGATACCAGCCTGTTCGGATCGTGGTCGGCCGGAGCGTCGTACGACGTCATCAAGTCGGGTGACTTCAACAGTGACGGCAAAACCGATCTGGTCGGTCGCGAATCTGCGACCGGGACATGGCGCGGCATTCTGACGACCCCGAATGGCACCGTCACCTCCACGCTGGCGGCTCCGGAGTTTGGTTTTATCCCGACCGATGTGATGATCGGCGACTTTGACGCGGACGGCAAAGCCGACGTGCTCTCCCGCGACCGTCGCACCGGTAACCGTCTGTTAGTTGAGTTCAACGGATCACAATTGGTCGCCGCGCGGTTCAACACGTGGATGGCGTATGGGTCGAGCTGGATCGATCGGCAGATCATCGACTTCAACGGGGACGGCGACACCGATCTGCTGGCCCGCGACGCGTCATCGGGGGACTGGTGGCTGACGACCTTCCTCGGGACTGTGCCCACGACGTCGAAGATCGCCAACTGGGACCCCGCTGCGACCTGGCAATCGATGGTGACCGTCGATTTCGATGGGAACGGAACCACCGACGTCCTGGCACGCAATCTCTCGACTGGCAACTGGCATCTGCTGCGGATGGTCGATGGAAAAGCGTCCTCGACCGTGATTGCGAACTGGTCGACTTCCACCACGTGGACTGACTTCCAAATCGCCGATGTTTTTGGAAACGGACGGCCGCTGCTGGTGGCACGCGATGCCACCACGAATCTCTGGCGCGGGCTGTGGAGCACCGGAAGTGCGTTCTCGACCGCTGATCTGCGGGGGATGGTCGCCGGACGCTCGTATGTTGATACGCGCGTGGTCGACTTCTTCGGCGACGGTCGGCAGACGGTGGTCACGCGTGATAACACCACGGGCGTCTGGTACGGCTTATGGTACGGCGGCAATCAGTTCCAGTTGACGAATCTGGGCGGCTGGAATCCGGCCGGGACGTGGGACAGTGTGGTGGTCGCCGATCTCGAAGGGGACGGAAAGCAGGCCCTGTATGGCCATGATGCAATCTCCGGGCAGTGGCGACGCATCGGCTTTGACGGAGTGACGGCCACGAATGCGGTCGTCGCCACGACACCGCCCAACACCCCGCTGGAGTTGGCGTCGGTTGGCAACTTCACCGACGCCCTGCGGGACTCGATCCTCACGCGAAGCGCGACCACGGGGAACTGGTACCGGTTGTCATCGACGGGGTCCCAGTTCGAGCTCGTCAACCTCGGCATGTGGGCGGAGACCGGGACGTGGACTTCGACCACGGTAGCGGACTCGAACCGCGACGGCCGCGCCGACCTCTTCGGCTACTCGACGAACCTCGGAACGTGGCGGATTCGCTCCTTCGACGGCGCGAACTGGTACGGAGTCTCGGGTGGGAATCTGAGTCCGTCGGCCACCATCGTTGATGTTCCCGGAGCGTCCAGCGCCACGCTGCGAGCCACGATTCTGGCCGATGTGCCCGAGCTTCGAGCCGCGTGGATCTCCGGTGACATTCGCCGCACTGTCCAGTTGCTGCGCATGTGGACGGCGAATGCCGGCGACCTGGCGCTCTTCAGCAATCCGATGCTGATGGAAGCCAGCAGCGCGGCGGATGCGTACTACCGGGGCTATGCGCCGAACCTGGCCGGTTCGTCCTGTGGAGGGTTCAGCGAGTTTTACACACAGGTGCTGAAACTCTTCAGCATCGATTCTATTACGGTGAACTTCGGCGACTTCACCGCGGATCTCATTCACACGACGGTGATCGTTCCCATCTGGGAGAACAACGCGTGGAGCTTTGAGATGTACGATCCGACCTTCAATGGAACGCTGATCAACACCACGACCGGCAATCCCGCGGATTATCTCGCTATTGTGTCTGCTGTCCGGGGCGGAAACACGTCACAGTACGGGCTCGAACAGGCCTCCAACGAGAACCGTGAATGTCTGTCCGCGGTGGAACTCAACATGCCTCATCTGACGCTGGAAAAGGTGCAGAATGGAGTCTATGTCTACCACTGGCAGGATTACGGCCTCGACGACTACCTCGCAACTTACGAGCCGACGCTGATCGCCCACGGTTACTCTCCGGGCCTGACCGGCTTCTTCGAGCTGATGCCGCACGTCATCTCGGTGCTGCCGAACAACGGTTCTGGCAATGCCCAGATCAGCGTCGACATGAAAATGGCCTTCCTCAACGGTCTGCAGACCCGCGGGATTACGGTCGCACCGTAAACAACGCGAGTGGGTGCCGGATCGAGCCAGCAAGAGTTCGCAGGGGCGGCTCCATTCATGAAGCGCCCCTGCGATTTCTCGTGATCGCTAGACCTGCGGTTCCCAGCCGTTGCGGTAATCCCGCTTCCAGTACTTCATCGCGTCCGCATCGTTGATGATGGTTTTCTTCTCACCATCGAACATGATCTTGCGTCCGGTGCGGTAACTGATGTTCGCCAGGTGGCAGAGCAGCGTGCTTGTCTGACCGATCTCGATCTCCGAGTTCGGCGTCTTGCCTGACTTGATGCAGTCGAGGAAGTTATCGATGTGGCCTTGCTCGCCGCCGGTCCCTTTGCCTTCGCCGGTCTGCTCGCCTTTCAGATTGTAGATCGTGTAATTCGGATCGTTGATGTGGAGCGACCCTTCCGTGCCGTAAAACGCCACGATGGGATGCTTTTCCGGACGCCTCGGGTGACAGCTGCTCCCTTCCCACGTGCAGCCGACTTCGCCGAAATCAAACACGGCGGTCGCGGTGTCCGGTGTCTCCTGGTCGTCCTGATAATGGTAACGGCCGCCGTTGAAACTCACCGATTTCGGGTAAGTCACGCCGAGACCCCAGCGGGCGACGTCGAGCGCGTGGATGCCGTTGTTGGCCATCTCACCGCCGCCGTAATGCCATAGCCAGTGCCAGTTGTAATGCAACAGGTTGTCTTTGTACGGCCGTTCGGGCGCGGCACCTTGCCATAGGTTATAGTCCAGCGTTTCCGGCACCGGGACAGTCTTGCCCATGCCGATGGTGGGGCGGGCATTGTCGTACCAGCAACGCGCATACAGCACCTTGCCGATCGCACCGCCGTGCAGTTTCTCAATGCCCTCCTGAATCGCCGGCCAGCTGCGGCGCTGATTCCCCATCTGCACGACGCGCTTGTGCTTCCGTGCGGCAGCGATCAGTTGCTGACCTTCCCACGCATTATGGCTGCCGGGCTTTTCGACGTAGACATGCTTGCCCGCTTGGATCGCCATGATCGCGGCAATCGCATGCCAATGGTTGCACGTGGCGATGAAGACCGCGTCAAGCTTGGGATCATCCAGCGCCCGGCGCAGATCGCCGATTGGCTCGGGCATCGGGACTTTCTTGTCGGTGACTTTCGCCTCGACGTTCTTCATCCCGGAGGTGAGACGCTTCTTGTCGACATCGCACAAATAGGCGATGCGAGCCTTCGGGGAGTTGTTGATCGCGGCGGCATGCGCCATCCCGCGTCCAAGTCCGATCACGGCCGCTGTGATCTGTTCGCTCGGGCTTTCCGCCTGCGCAGCACCGGCAAAGACTCGCGGCGCTAAAACCGCGGCGGCGGTCAGCGTGGATGTTTGCAGAAACTCCCGACGATCCAGTCCCGGCATCATGATGTCCTTGTGCAGCGAATCAAGGGGGCGCGGACGTTGTCCGCGCGTCTCGTATCGCACAAGCATGCCGATGTTCTGATGCGTCGACAAGCGTGCCAAGGCGCGCAGAGCGAACCCGGCCGGTGACGAGTCAGCAAACACGACTTGCGACGGATCAGACGGGAGAAGTCGACGCATGCTCGACGGCATGGGTCACCATCACGCGGTTCAGGATCGGCTTCGGAGTGTCGAACTCCGCGAGCAAGGCCGCCAGGTTGACCGTCGGGTCGATCAGATGCACATGGCCTTCAATGCAGAGGCCTGCTGCACACTGGTGGATCACCAGCGAACCCACCGCCAGCCCGGGGTGATTGTGAAACTTGTCGAGCAGGATGCGGGTTGTCTGCTCATCAGAAGTGCGCGTTGAGACGCTTGGCAACGGGGCAGGGGCGGCACTCGCCGCGGGGAATGACCGTCGGACCATGATGTCCTCCTTGAGTTGCGAGCACCGATTTTCGCAGAGGCTCTCTCAAGCGTATCAAACCCACAAAATTCACAACGGCAAAAACTGAATTTTCCGTAAAATCCCCAAATTCGATAATAATGTGACCGGTGTTCGCTCTATCTCTCTTGGTGTAAGCCAATGGTATTTATGGATTTATGGTGTTGTCTCTGCGGGGGTTGGCGAAAATGCAGAAAATCCCTGTTAATCAAAAAACGTTCAAAACGGTCTATCCTGCAGATGTGTATTTGTGGTCGTTTTCTGCGGGGACTGAACATGTCACTGTCGTACAAAAGGGCCTGCGAGCGCGGAATTCCCGGCGGACTTGGTGATCGGTTACTGACTGAAAAAGCCGAGCGGCTGGCTTCGACGGAGATTTCGTTCATCGACCATCCCGATTTCCGTCGGCGAACCGCGAAGGATTGGTACCGTGATGATGTCGCCGAACCGATTGTGACCATCAAACCCGCGACGGGCACTGGGGTCGCGTTTCTTCCCGAACTCGTCCGCACCGGATTGTTGAGACCGGATCAGGAACGACAGTGCTTCCTGCAGATGAACTATCACCGTTACCGTGCGGAGCGCTTGCGGCGGAAGTTGCGTCCTCGACAACCGGATCCAGAATTGATCGCTGAGATTGAAGCACACCTCGAAACCGCGGGCCGCATTCGGAATTGGATCGCGAAGGCGAACGTGCGATTACTGGTCGCGACGGCGAAGCGGCTTTCGCACTCGCTGGATCAACTCGCCGACCTTGTGAGCGAGGGGCTGCTGCCGCTCCTGCGTGCGGTCGATCTGTTCGACGCCGGACGCGGGCATCGCTTCAGCACGTATGCCACCTGGGCGGTGCGCAACCAGATGATTCGCATGCTGCGACGACAACGAACTCAGCCGCAACTGGCGCTGACCGACGATCAGGCGTCGTGGAGCGATATTCCCGATCATCGCTCAACAATCACTGAGGAATCGATTCCGCAAGACCGCCGTGATGATCTGATCCGACGCATGCTGGCTTCACTCCCCGAGCGCGAGCAGCAGATTGTCCGCGCGCGATTTGGGCTGGATGGCGAACCGGCAGGGCAAAGTCTGGCCCAGATCTCCAGCACGATGGGGTTGAGCAAGGAACGCATCCGCCAGATCGTGCTGCAGGCGCTGGAAAAGTTGCGCACCGAAGCCGCAGCAGTCGGACTTCGCGCGGAGGACGAACTTGTCGTCGCGACTTGATGTTCCTTCGTGAATACGACACTTTGGGACTGCAGTCATGGGGGAGTCATTGCAGGATGTCGCATGTCACGGGCGTTGGTGTTTGAACGGCGGGTTTTGTTGCCCGTCTCGGCGGAGGCCGCCTTCGCCTGGCACGAACGCCCTGGAGCGTTTCAACGGTTGTCCCCGCCGTGGGAGCCGGTCGAGCTGCTGTCACATGACGGGATCCGTGACGGGGCCCGCGCGGAACTCCGGATGCGCCTCGGGCCGGTTTCACAAACGTGGATCGCGGAGCATCGAGATTACCGCGCCGGACAGCAGTTCCGTGATGTGCAGCTTGAGGGACCATTCGCCAAGTTTGAACATACCCATCGCTTCACCGCGCAGGATCATGAATCCTGCTGGCTGAACGACCACATCGAATACATTCCGCCGTTCGGAACGTTGGGGCGAATGCTCGCGGGGCGGATGATCCGGAAAAAACTCGACCGCGTGTTTCGTTATCGACATCATGTGACGACGGCTGATCTGACAGCCTGGTCTTCGGAGTCTGCAACTATGAAAGTCCTCGTCACCGGAGCGACAGGGCTCGTCGGCCGGGAGTTGATCCCGTTATTGACGACCAGTGGTCACGAAGTGTTTCGCCTTGTCCGCCGCAGTCCCTCGGAAGCGAACGATATTCCGTGGGATCCGCAGAAAGGTGAAGTACACAAGGCGCGACTGGAAGGACTCGACGGCGTCGTGCATCTTGCCGGAGAAAACATCGCCGGCGCCCGCTGGAACGCCACGGTCAAGCAACGTCTGCGTGATAGTCGCACCGGACCGACGCGACTGCTCTGTGAAACACTCGCCTCGCTCGAACGTAAACCCAAAGTCCTCGTGTGCGCGTCAGCCATCGGTTACTACGGCGATCGCGGCAGCGAGATTCTTACTGAGCAATCTGCCGCCGGAGACGGGTTTCTCGCCGAAGTCTGCCAGGATTGGGAAGCGGCGTGTGAACCCGCCCGGCAAGCCGGCATTCGTGTAGTGAATCTCCGCATCGGCGTTGTGTTAACGCCAAAAGGGGGCGCCCTCGCGAAGATGCTGCTGCCGTTCAAAATGGGGGGCGGCGGTGTGGTCGGCAGCGGTCGCCAGTATTGGAGCTGGGTCGCGATCGACGATGTTATCGGCGCGATTCAACACTGTCTGACGCACGATCAAATCATCGGCCCGGTTAACGCGACGGCACCCAATCCGGCCACGAACTATGAGTTCACAAAGACGCTGGGTGCCGTACTGCATCGCCCGACCATCTTCCCGATGCCCGGATTCGCGGCGAAGCTCGCACTCGGTGAAATGGCAGACGATTTGCTGCTCGCCAGCACGCGTGTGATGCCGAACCAGCTGCAGGCCATCGGCTATCAGTTCCGTTGCCCGACGCTGGAATCCACGCTGCGGCACGTCCTCGGGAAATGATGTCCGCTGTGGGAGGGCGAAGCTCCCGCTGAGCCGCAACGTTGCAACGCGCTGGGAAGCGCAGCGGCTCAGCAGGAGCTTCGCCCTCCCGGAAGACACGCCATCAGACGCGCAGGGAATGCTTTCCCTGGGCTCTTCCGTTAACATGACGCGACATTGATCCGTCAGCGTCACACCCGGAGAGCGCGTTCATGGCATCGCACAGCGGTCACACTCGTCGTGAGTTCCTCCAACGGTCGATGGCCGGTGCCGCCGCCGCGGCGTGGTTGCAACCGGCGTACTGCCTCGCACAGCCGAGCGAAACGGTCCGCCACGCCAGCTTCGGTGCGAACGGGATGGCCGGGGCCGATCTCAACGCGATTGCCAGCCATCCCAACGTAAAGCTGGTTTGCGTCGCCGAAGTGGACGAAGCCCGCGCCCTCGACCTGCGGAAGAAATTCCCGGACACCCGCGTCTATCAGGACTGGCGGGTGATGCTCGACAAAGAGGCGAAGAACCTCGATTGCGTCAACGTCTCCACGCCCGACCACATGCACGCGCCGATGGCCGTTTCGGCGATGAATCACGGCTTGCACGTTTACTGTCAGAAGCCGCTCACGCACGATATCTACGAATCGCGCCGCATGAGCGCGATCGCGCAGGATAAGAAGCTGGTTTCGCAGATGGGCATCCAGATTCATTCAAGCATCGAATACCGTGCCGCGGTCCACTGGATTCAGGCCGGCGTCATCGGCCCGGTGAAGGAAGTCCATTCGTGGAGCAGCAAGAAGTGGGGCGATCCGTCGCCCAAGCCGGACAAGACCGATCCCGTGCCCGCGTCGCTCAACTGGGACCTGTGGCTCGGCGTGACAGCCGAACGGCCCTACATCGGCAACGGGTATTATCACCCGGGTAACTGGCGGAAGCGGCTCGATTTCGGCACAGGCACGTTCGGTGACATGGGTTGCCACATTCTCGACCCGGTCTGCAAAGCTCTCGAACTCAAGATCGCCCGCACGGTGAAATCGATCGGCAGCCAGCCGAATGAATGGAACTGGAGCAACGACGTCGTCGTCGAGTACGACTACACGCCGACAAAGTTCACCGCGCCGGAAGGCCTTAAACTGACGTGGTACGACGGTGACAAGCGGCCGTCGAAAGAAGCCGTCGCGATCCTCGGCAACACCGCGCTGCCCGATCAGGGCTCAATCTTCATCGGCTCGAAAGGCGCAATGCTGTTGCCGCACATTGCATATCCCACGCTCTATCCGGGAGACAAATTCGCGGACGTGAAGAAGCCGGAGCTGGAGGGGATCAACCACTGGCACTCGTTCGTGAACGCCGTCCGCGGCCAAGGCCAAACCTCCGCGAACTTTGACTACGCCGGCCCGCTTACCGAAATGGTGCTCCTCGGCGGCATCGCGTCGTTCTACCCGCAGGCATCCCTCACGTGGGACGCCGCTAAACTGCAATTCACGAACTCCAAACCCGCCACCGAGAAAGTCCGCCGCCCCTACCGCAAAGGCTGGGAAGTCGATGGGTTGAGCTAACCAAATCGTCCACATCAACGTTTAGCCGCGACCCGCAGGGGAGCGCGGCGCTGACCGTTCAACATGCGTTGTGACTCATCCGCAGCGCTCCCCTGCGGGTCGCGGCTAGACTAGATTCATCGGAAAATAAGATGTTATCGCGAATTGCCGTCGCCATCAGTCTCCTCTGTGCAACGTCGCTCGCGGCGGCCGAACCCACACCGCTCGAGTTGCTCCAGAACGCCAAACGCGTTGTCTTTCTCGGCGACAGCATCACGGCGGCGGGGCAGTATGTGGCGGATGTCGAAGCGTGGATGCTCACGCAGAAGCGGGAACGGCGCCCGCACATCATCAACGCAGGATTGCCTAGCGAAACGGTCTCCGGGTTGAGCGAAGAGGGACACGCGGGCGGCAAATTCCCGCGGCCTGATCTGGCGGAACGGCTCGACCGCGTGCTGGCCGTCACCAAGCCCGATCTGGTCATTGCGTGCTACGGCATGAACTGCGGCATTTATTTGCCGTTCGATGACGCTCGGCATCAGCGCTACGAAGCCGGGCTCAAACATCTGCGCGAGAAAGTGACCGCGGCAGGGGCGAAGATCATTCACATCACGCCGCCGTTTTATGATGACCAGCGGTCACCGAAGGCGTTTTCGTACAACGAAGTCCTCGACAAGTACAGCGACGGCTTGCTCGCGCATCGGGCCGACGGTTGGACCGTGATCGATCTCCATCACCCGATGACCGCGGCGGTGCAGGAACGCCGGGCCAAAAAC
>DASRYX010000165.1:0-5420 GCA_035686985.1 Planctomycetaceae bacterium
TGCGGGATGACGACGGTCGCATTAGGCCGGCGCGGTAAGAGCCCTTCAAGACGCAGCGGGCGCAATTCTCCCTGCAGCGCATCGGGAAGGGTCACACGAATACGAAGGCGGTTGCCATCTTCGGACACACGCGTCCAGCGCAACAGCGTGTCTGCCCCATAGTTCACCGAGTAAAGCTCGACCGCCTTTGGCAGAGTGAAGTCCAGCTCGGTCACGGGCGCATTCAGCACCTCGGCGCTGAAACCGATCTGGAAGCGGAGATGATCTTCCCCGAGTTCTGCGGAAAGCTGTTTGCGATACGTGATCACCGGCGTGAGAGGCACACCATCTTCGACCGACCGCACCACCAGCGTCGCGCGCGTGCGGCTGCCCAGATCAACGCGCCATGTGGCCCAGGCACCGCTCGCCGGTCCTGATTCCAACGGGATCGTCGAATCCTGACAACGCAGCTCCAGATCGCGCGGGATCTTCAACACCAGCGTGGTGGAAATCGATTCCGGGACTTCGATCTGAAACTCCGTCTGGCGACCGATCCGTCGACCGAGCCGTGTCCACGCTCCGATCAGTACGCGGCGCTTGCGGTCGGCGAGCAACCAGTGCTCCCCTTGGCTGTCGGCTCCGAAAACCGCGGGGCCGTCCTGCCAGCGAAGATCACTCAGGGCGAGATTGAAGGGGGACCATTTCAGCCACGCGGCGGTGGGTGAGGTGCGATGAACCTCGGCGGTGAAGGTCCCGCCCTGCAGGCGATCATTGACCAGCGACGCCTGATAAACAGCGCGCTCCAGTACGACGGCCGGTTGAGCCGAGCGGACAGGCTGCAGCTTCGACCACAGGCGATCGAACTCCTCGCGCGGCACGGCTTCCAGTGGAGGATTCGTTCGCGGCCAGGTTTCCGGATGATCCGCTGAAAAGTCGATGCGCTGCAGCTTGGGCAACGGCGCGGGCAACTCCGGGTCTGCGTGGCAGAGGAGCGTCAACCAGCCCGTCAGCGCGAGCGTCGTCGCGATCATCCGAGATGGCTTTCCGCGGCGATGCGCACTGGGGGCTCATTCGCGATCTGTGGCCGGTAGACGGTGGCTGAATCACCGGTGACCGGCCGCAGGCTTTGCGTCGGCGGCATGCTTCCCGAGCGCGAGCGCAGATCGCTCGGCGTGGCGTCGATGGTCAAGACTTCCTGGAAGACCGGCCGCTGCTTCCACCAAGCCAACACGGACGCCATCAGGGGGAACAACAATCCCAGCAGCATCGGCTGAAACAGCAGTTCAATCTGCGGCATCAGCCATAACCCGGCGACCAGGAGCCCTAACGCAAGCGTGCTGCCGACGACAATCGCCGTGAGCCGGGATGTTTTTCGCAGCGCAAAGCCGATGAGCAACGGCAGGCCCGCCCCCCACAACAAGGCGGCGGAAGTGCTCAGACTGCGGATCGGAAACGGCGTCAACGATCCGAATTGACCGAAGACATACGCGTGGCTGGCGGACGCCACTGCTTCTCCCATGCCGGTACGGCTGGAGGTCGACAGCAACACCGGGGAGACCCGCCGCCAGATGACCCCGCTGCGTTCCCAGTGAAACCACGGCGTGGCACTATCAGGGTAGGCAAACAGATGCTGATCGCTGGGAATCGACACTTCCCACGCGATGTCCGCCATCCATCGGCACTGCGGCAAGACGGGAACGCTGAGCTGCTGCGATGACGCCCAATGCAGCGTGCGTCCGGTCGGCAAGCGATACGCGATCGTTAATTCCGCGCTGGTCGCCGGTGTGACGCTTTCCGGAATCAATAACGAAAAATGTGCTGAACCTTCCGGGATCTCCATGACGGAATCGGCCGGCAGCGGCACATCATTCCAGAGGAACGTAGCCGCAACGGCATTCCGGGGCAACTGCACATGTACCTGCCGTGACGGGGCCCGCAACTGAATCTCAAAGCGGCCATGCTGGACGCCGGCGCGATCGACTTGGACACGCGCGATAACCTTCTGCGCCACGAGATCCGCACCGCGCACCGTCGCCGCTGGCTTCAACCGCAGCGTGATGGCGTCGGACGCTTCCGTGCTGCTCCAGAGAATTTTGTCGTCATCAGCATGTTCGACCTTCCACGTGGGTTCAACCAGCGACAAATCGAGCCACACCGGTTGATCCATCTGGAGGCTCTGCCGCGTTGTTGGTCCCGCGAGGCTCCGCAACGCCATCAACGGCAACGCCGTCTCCTGGTCCTGAAGCAGATCCTTCGGAATCGCGAGCGACCATTTGGCATCGAGTGCGACCTCACCGAGCGCCGGCTCGGGCAGGCGGATCGTGGCGATCTTTTCGCGACCGGCGGCACCGTCATTCCACTGCGGCACCTGCGGGTTGTCGCCCAGCAGGAAGCTCACCCGCTCTGCAATCGCGCTGGGGACGCTGACCTTGATCTCGTTCAACCGGGCGTACTGGACCCGATGCAGCAACCGCTGTCGTAATTCCAGTCGCCGGCTGGTGATCGCACCGGTGATCTCGCTGGTCACCGCGATCTGCTGCGCCTGCGCTTTGACGCCGACAAGGAACGAGCGTTCTTCCGTATCGAGCCGAAAATCCTGTGGACGTTTTTCCTCAGGAAACACCGTCGATTCCGGTAGAGACGCCGCCGCGACAAACGGCCTCAGAATCGTCTCGCCGCGCGGAATCAGATGTGACTCAACGTTTTCATCACTCAGCAACACAATCCGTGTGGGGGCACCGATGGGCGCGAGCACGCGTGGCAATGTCAGGGCCGATTCGTCATCACTTTCACGCGGGCGACGCGCCAGCAACCGCCACTCGAACGTATCGTCGGCGAGACGTTCGGCGAGAGTGACGACGATCCGCCCCTGCCCCGCTTCATCGTCGGTCGTCACATTCGTGATGATCGTGCCGCCGCGCGGTTGCGTCCCTTCAAGAATCCAGCCTTCGGTCCGCCAGCCCGGCCAGATCAGCGACAGCTCTGGTAACTGGCCGCGGTAGACTCGCACCTTGAACCGCGCTTCGAGACCGATTTCCTTTTCCGCGGCGGACAGTGCGAAGAGCGTGGTCACGTCGAAATATGGCTCCACCGGATCCAGTGTGGTCGGCAGACGGAACGGCTGCGAGAAGAATCGAAACGCCCGCACCGCAGTGCTGCGACCGGCACCGCTGCGAAACTCACCCGCGTTCATCCGCTCGATGTGCGGATCACTCCCGTCAGCGACATTCCAGCGGAAGCCTTCCGCGGCGAGCAGTCCGACTTCTCCCGCTTCCCGCCGGGCTCCTTCAACCTGAAACCCATCCAGATCGAAGTTCCGTCGGCTGAGATGCGGCACGCGCACCTGCCAGCGGACGGAGACCGGGCCGGTTGTCGGCGACTTCAGCATGACCGTCACCCGTTCGGGATCGGTTTCATCGACTTTGGTTTCGCTGATTTCCGTGCCATCGGCATGCAGGAGTTCGCCCCGGCTTGGCAGCCGCACGGTGAACTCGCGGAAGTTTCCTTGGAGCGCACGCACGAACTGCGTCGCCTCGAGAACAAAGGCGTCATTAGTGCTGCGGACGGCGATGCTTGAGCTCACGTCGAGACCCGCAGGCCCTTCGGTCACCGGATTGGTTGCCTGCCACGACAATAGTTCGGTTTTCCCACCGAATCCGGCGGCACGAATCTCGGACCGTTGTCCGTCGAGACTGCGGCTCGATTGAATCACATCCTCGGCGGCTTTCACGACCACACTGCCCGACGGCACTTGTAACCGCAGGCTGGTCACCGGGGAACTCGGGACAGAGAGCTGCAACCGCCGCCACGGGGACGACTTGATCAGCGGAACCGTCAATTCGCAGTTCAATTCGTAGTCGCCGGGCTTTTCAAGCCACCAGATATATCCCCGATCGCGATCACGACCGCCGAAGATCACCTGACCGGGACCTTTCATCTCCGCACGACGAAAGACCGCTTCACCGAGGCCCAGGGCGAACGGCAAGGGAAACTGCTGTCCGGCGGCTTGAATCGTCAGACGGCCTTTCAGCGTGACCATCTGATCGTCCGCTTCGCCGTCGAGATCAATCGCGGTCACCGCCGCGTTCGGCACGCCCACCGTTTGCGGGTTCTGCTGTCGCCGCTGGCGATGCCATTCGAGGAATTGTTCGATCGTGGCATCGGCGGGAACGGCAACGACGCCCCCCTTGCCATCCGGCAGGTATTGGATGGCCGTCGGTGTCTTTTCAAGGGTCGTCGTGGGAACGGGCAATGGAGGCGACGCCGTGGGGGCGCCGTTAGTGGGTGTCACCGGGCGGGACGGTTCGTCCACGCGATCTTGCGCGACACCATGTCCGGCCAGCAGACACAACCCGAGAGCCAGCCGCGTCAACATCGCAGCCACACGATGGACTGTCACAGTCCGCGTGCTCCCGCAGTGCGTCAATTCTGCCGGCGTCGTCACGACGCGATCCTTATGCAGTCGCTGGATTGAGGGACATCCTGATCGGAGCGTCCCCGGCTCAGTTGATGGGAGACCCGAGCGTCCTTTCCACTGGCCACTCCGGTTGTCACTATTCTACGTCGTATTCGGGACCGACAGAAGCTGCAAAGTCCTTTCCGGGGAAAACGATCAGAACATCAGGGTGATGAGCCGGTCGTGCAGCGGGGAGCCGTTCGTGGCCAGCAAACTCGGCACATCCAGACGAAACCCGCTGCCGTCGAGGCCGGTGATGCGACCGCCGGCTTCCTTGACCATCAGCACGCCCGCGGCCATATCCCACGGCTTCAGGCTCGCCGACCAGAAGCCGTCCACGCGTCCGGCTGCCAGATACGCCAGATTCAGCGCCGCCGAGCCGGTGCGTTGAACGGTCTGCGCTTTTCCCAGCACGCGGAGAAAACGCTGCACCGCCTGATCTTCGGGCGAGGTCGCCACTGGCAAACTCGCGATAAGCATCGCCTCGCCTAACTCGTTTACCGGAGAACACTTCAGAGGCTGCCGGTTCAGCGTCGCTCCATGTCCGGCGGCTGCCAGAAACATTTCCTCGTTGGACGGATTGTAGATCGCCCCGACGATCAGCTCGCCGTCTCTCTCGAGGCCAATCGAGACGCAGAAATAGGGGAATCCGTGAACGTAATTTGTCGTGCCGTCCAGCGGATCAATCACCCAGCGGTACTGCGAATTCGGTCGCTCATCGCACAGCTCTTCTTCGCCGAGAAAGCCATGCTGCGGGTAGCGGCGACTGAGAAACCCGTGGATCGCCTGTTGCGACGCGAAGTCGGCTTCGGTCACGAGGTTCGCGCGGCTCTTCTCGCGGACACTGAATCGTGTGGACCAGCTCCGCAAGACCTGGCCCCCCAGACGAGCGGCTTCTTCTGCCGACTGCAAGAATTCGAGCATGCGTCCCTTCCGTGATGCCAGAGGCTGAGCGAGGTCGACTCCGTTCGCGGATGATTATGCC
>DASRYX010000166.1:0-4739 GCA_035686985.1 Planctomycetaceae bacterium
GCTTTTGCTGTGGTGAGTCCCAGATTCGCCGCGACTAGCGCATCACTTTTCGCTGCCAGTTGAGTCACCAGTTCGGCTTTCTTCTTCGTGGCTTCCGCCGCCGCCGTGATCGTATCCGTCGCGGCTTTCACAGCGGCAGCAGCGGCTTGTTTTGCCGCGGCGTCTTCGGGCTTGGCTTCGGCCGCCTGTTGAGCCGGACCGACGGCGGCTTCCGCAGCCGTGGCGGCGTCCGTCGCCACCTTCGCCCCAGCGACTGCATCGGCGAGGGTCTTCGCCGCGGCGTCTTTTTCCCCTTGAGCCTTCGTCTGCGCGGCTTGGGCATTCACCGCGTTGGTGTCGGCCGTCTGCATCGCTTGAGTCTTCGCGACAAGATCCGCATCGGCAGCGGCTTTCGCTTTCGTCGCCGGATCGACAGCGGCAGTCGCTTCCGCCAGCGCGTTTGTCGCGGCTTCCGCGGCGGCTTTCCGATCGGCAACCCCCTTCTGCAACGCGGCCACCTGAGCCGCGGTCTGTGCGGCGGCGGCTTCGGTCTGCATTACCGCGGCGCGGGCCTGCTCGATGCGCGCCGTGAGAGCCGGCGGATTCGTCGTCAATTGACCGAGCGCGGTCAGATCTTTGCCGTTGAAGACGTGCACATTCCCCAGCAGATCGCCGGCGAAGAGCCGTTCGGTTTCCGAGCAGTAAGCCAACTCGGTCGGAATCGCGGGAAGGCCCGGCAAGTTCTTCGGATTGTTCCCGGCGGCGTCCCACATCTTTGGGACGTTGTCGCGGCCCACCGTCACGATGCGGCCGTCGCGGAGAATCTCGACCGATGTCGCCCCGCCGCCATGCGCGGAAATGCTCTTCGCCTGGGTGCCGTTCTGCATTTCCCACAGACGAACCGTGGTGTCCTCACACGCCGAGGCCAACAGGTTGCCGTCCGGCGACCAGCTGACATCCGAAATGACGTTCGTGTGGCCGTTGAGAACGTAGAATTCGCGGCCGGTGAAGGCTTCCCACACGATCAGACCGTTGCTGCGGTCGGCGGTCGCGAGCAGCACGCCATCGGGACTGAACTCGAGCGACGTGATCCAGTCGGTATGCTTCTTCTTTTCGTACATTTGTTCGCCGGTGGCGACGTTGTAAACCCGGACGATTTTCTTCGGGCCACCGAGCGCGACCATCGTTTGATCGGGGCTGATATCGGCGGCGAGGATCACGTCGTATTCGTCACCGATTTCCGCGACGCGCTGACCGGTCTTCACGTTGAACAGGATGACTTTGCCCGAGTGCGCTCCGCGTCCGCCGGCGGCCATCAGGATCTGACTGTTGCGGCTGAACTTCAGCACATGCGGCTGTCCTTCGGGGAACGGCAACACACCGACGAGATCCAGCGTCGTCGTATCATACAGCAGGACCTGCTTGTGACCCGACACCGCCAGCAATGGCGCCCACGGGCTCGTCGCGAGAGCGGTGACGCCATTCGCGCGGGACGACACCAGCAACGGATCAATACGGAGGTTCTCCGGCATGATCGCGGGACCAGCCGGGCGCTGGTTGGAAACTTCGACCTTCGCCACCATCGAAGTTTTTTTCGGCTTCGCGGTGCTGCCGGCGTTTTCCAGCGCGCCCCCTTCGATCCACTTCTTGATCAACGCGAGATTCTCATCGGGCAGCTTCGGCGCATTCGGCGGCATCTTCGGTTCGGAGAGATGCGCGACGACACGGTAGAGAATGCTGCCGTCGGCATCCCCATCGGTGGCGACAACGGTTCCCGATGCTCCGCCGCGCATCATCGCGCCGAAGTTATCAAGAACGAGGTCACCCTTCTTGTCATTGGCGTTGTGACACGACCCGCACTTTTCGCGCAGCAGCGGCAGCACGTGCTGTTCGTAGGTGATCTTCTCGGCGGCGGGTTTGTCCCCGGCCGGCTTGGCGTCCTGTGCGGACACCGCCGCCGCACTGAAAACCATTCCCATCACGATTGCCAGACGGACCATCATTAATTTCTCCGACCCACTGCGATCACAAGAGCCTTGGTGCTGATTGCGATCTCTTCAGTTCCTGCAAATCGCAAGCAATAAATTCTTCGCTGGCTCTGGACTCTCAACTCTGGACTCTCGACTAATGATTGAACACAAACTCGCGGCTGTTCAACAGCGCCCAGAAGATGTCGTCGAGGGGTTGCTTCAGGTTCTTGCCGTCGGCGGGAATCAACGGCGTGAGCGCGGCGACTTCCTCGGCGGTCGGCTTGCGGCTTAGCGCGCGAATGTAAATCCGTTCAATGATCTGCGGCGGCGTCAGACCTTCCTTGAGCCACAGATTCACGAGGTTCCCCTGCTGAATCTTCTGGTTCGTGGCTTCCCCGTTGAGGAGATGGAGCGCCTGCGACAGCGTCGGTTCCATCTTTACTTCACACGAACACGCTGTCTCGCGCGTCGCCCGACCGAAGGTGGTGAGGAAGTACGTGCTGGTAGCCGCGTCAGCGATCTGCACGGCTCGCGAGCCGATCGGCAACCGCGGGACCTTGTCCTTCGTGGTCGTCACCTGGCTGAGCACGTCGAGCATCGATTCCGCTTTGATCCGGCGGAGTTGCTGCCGGGCAAAATTGCGTTCATCGAGCTCGTTCGTTGGATTGCTTTCCGTCGAACGTTGATAGGCTTCTGACTGGCAGATCTCACGAATGAGCTTCCGCATGTCGTAGTTGGATTCCGTGAACCGCTTGGCGAGCTCTTTCAGCAGCGGCTCGTTCGACGGCGGATTGCTGACGCGCACGTCGTCCACCGGTTCGGTGATGCCGATGCCGAAGAAGTGCTGCCACACGCGGTTAATGAAGTTCTCCGCGAAGTACGGGTTCTTGGGCGAGGCCAGCCAATCGGCCAGCACCATGCGGCGATCTTTCCCGGCCACGTCGGGCTTCTCGGCACCCAGGAAAATCGGCTCCATTACTCGGCCGCCTACGGGATGGTTGACGTTTCCGCCGCCGGAGTTGAAGACGATCGTTTCGCGGTAATCTTCGCCCTGCTTGCGGCCGATCTGCGAGAAGAACGCGGCGAAGCTGTAGTAATCGTCCTGCGTCCAGCGATCAAACGGATGGTTGTGACACTGGGCACATTGCGTCCGCATCCCCAGGAAAATCTGGGCGACGTTCTCGGAGACTTTCAGCGTGTCGCGCTCGATCTGATAGAAGTTGGTCTGCGGCGTTTTGAAGGTTCCGCCGGACGCCCCGAGGATGTCGCGGACCATCTTGTCGAGTGGAACGTTCGCCGCGATCTGCTCGCTGAGCCAGGTGTAATACAGCGCAATCGATTTCGGGCTCGTCTGATTCGACGACCGCATCATCAACCACTCGGCCCATTTCGACACCCACACTTCAGTGAATTCTTTGCGGGTCAGCAGTTCATCAACCAGCTTTTCGCGTTTGTCGGATTCGGTGCTCGACATGAACTGCTGGTACTCGGTTTCGTCCGGCAGCATGCCCACGAGATCGAGATAGACGCGACGCAGGAAGACTTCATCCGAACACCGCGGCGCCGGGTCCATGCGGAGCTGTTTGAGCTTCAGGTTGACGAGTTCATCAATGTAGTTGCGGCTGGGGTTCGACTTGTCCTGCCATTGCAGCCCCTTCGGCAACACCACGAATCGCGATCCGACGGTGTAGGTGGAGAAGCGGGCCATGACGAACGCCTCGCCACGTTGACCGGCGGTGATCAAGCCGTCCTGAGAGATAGACGCGGAGGTGTCGTTGCTCGACAGGAACAGCGCCTGCGTGGTGATGTCACGGTCGGTGCCATCGGAATAGGTCGCACGAACCGTGACTTGCTGCGTGGCCCCTTCACCATCGAGGACGCCCGACTTCGGATAGAGCTCAATGCCGGTACACGTCGCGACCGTCGGCGGATCGAGCGGGCACCCCGCTTCGATCCATTCGAGAATCGTCTTGTTCAGCTCGGAATCGGGTTCAAAGCGTTTGCCGCCCGTGTGCGGGACGACGCCGATCGATTTCTCGATCAAGAGGCTCGCCATAGGAACTGCGAGATCAATGCGGCGGCCGGGAAGTTCGCGGGTAATGCGGAAATGGTCGCCGTCGGGATCGAAGCCGAACAGCGATAGCCGGAAGCCGTCTTTCCCGCGAGCGGCTCCGTGACAGCTGCCGGTGTTGCAGTTCGCTTTCATGAAGACCGGCATGACATCAAGCTTGTAGCTGATCGGCCGCGCCTCGGTGGCTTTTTCCACCTTCACCGGAACGACGAGCGCCTGGCCGCCGAACTCGACCTTGAGCTCGGTCTGACCGTCGGCAACGGGATAGAACGTCTGACCGTCACGTCGCACCAAGGCCGGATTGGCGATAGTGATTGCGGCTTCTTTGCCAACGTCCCGCGTGATGCCGTCACTGTAAACCGCCTGCACAACGATGAGCTGACGATCTTTCATCGTGGTGAGATTCACATTCGTGGGGGAGACCACCACGCTTTGCAGATCCGCGGCGAACGCGACCGACAAGCCGCCGAAGCAAGCCAGCGTTGCGAGAGTGCGAGAGACCGTTCTCAACATCTTGAATTCCTGATTTCAGCGAACCGATTGAATGAGGGTTCCGCTCTCGTACATGCTGTGAAGACTATGAACTCAATTTCCACCGGGCGGTTTGGCATCACCGGCCGGAGGGGCGTTTTGTGCTTCCAGCCGTTGCTTCTGTTCGAGCCGCAATTGCTCGAGCCGGGTGAGCCGCTTCACCGGCTGACCGGCGGGCATCGGGGCCG
>DASRYX010000167.1:0-2680 GCA_035686985.1 Planctomycetaceae bacterium
GAATGCACGCCGTGGGGCAGCCCGGCGTACAACCTGTTCGGCTGGCAGAAGCCGTGCTACCTCGTGCAGGAAGGCCACACGGCGACGTTCCAGGAACTGCTCGACACGACCGACTGGAGCCAGTACGGTCGCGCGAGCGGCAATCCGAAGTGTGCGAACTGCATGGTGCACTGCGGGTATGAACCGACGGCCGTCGCCGAGACGTTCAACTCGTGGAGCGGTTTCTGGCGGGTCGCCCGGCTGACGATGTTCGGTCCGCCGAAGCGGAAAGCACCGCCGGTTTTGGAAGTTTCACTGCCAGAAAGTCGCAGCGATGACCGCGCCCGCTCGGTCCAACTGCCGGTTCTGACGCGGTAACGCCGATGCTTAACTCGCACCAGCGATAAGGATTCGGGCACAAAAACCGAAGGATGCTGGGCAGGCTGTCGCTTTCCCGTGATCCGGCACCCGCCTTGCTACGTTGACTCTCTCGGGCCGCATGTCTTCGCTCGCGGTCTGTTTCAGGAGAGGCAACAATGAACGCTGTGAATTCTCGCCGGTTGGGCTTCGGGCTCACCAGTGTGTTGTGTCTGATGGCAACGGCCGCTTTCGCGGCCGAAATCCGCGATGACGCCAAGCTCTTCAGCCCCGATGTCGTCGCGACGCAGCAGGCTAAGTTGAACGAGATTCAACGCTCGGCTCACCATGGCGTGACCATCGAGACGTTCGCGACGCTGCCGCAAGGGCGAGTCAAAGACGTCGAGGACATGTCCGCCCGTGAGAAATCTCAGTTCTATTCGGACTGGCTTAAGCAGCGGGCCAAGGCGACCAAAGCTGAAGGGATTTTCGTGTTGATCACGAAAGACCCGGGTCACGTGGAAGTCGGCGTCAGCGGTAAACTGCAGTCGGCGGGCTATTCCGCTTCGAGTAAGAAGGCACTCGTCGACACCTTCCTGTCCGCGTTCCGGGCAAAGGAGTTTGACCGCGGTTTGACGGATGCGGTCAAGCAAATTGAGAAGGATTACGCCGGCTTGAAAGCCGGTGCCGTCGCGACCCGTCCGAATGCCCCGGCTCAAGCCCCGCGGCCGATGCCGGTTCCCGCCCAACCGGCAGCACAAAGGTTTTCGTGGATGGGAATTATTCTGATTGTCGGGGCAGTTGTCATCGGCATGATGATTCTGTCCTCGATCATGCGTGCGTTCTCCGGCGGTGGACCCGGCCAGTACGGCCAAGGTCAATATGGACCGGCCGGACCTGGTGGCGTGGGGAACTACGCCGGTGGCGGATATGGTCCCGGCGGCGGTGGTTTCGGGCGTGGCCTGATGGGCGGGTTACTCGGCGGGATGGCCGGCAGCTGGCTCTATGACAGCTTCAGCGGACGCTCAGGACAAGCTCACGGCAGCGACGGCGGTGGCATGTTTGGCGGTGGCGCCCCAACCAGTGGCGGCGACGATTCGTGGAGCACCTCCGGCGGCGACTTTACTGGCGGCGGCGGCGATTTTGGTGGTGGCGGTGACTTTGGTGGAGGCGACTTCGGCGGGGGAGACAGCAGCGGCGGCGATTTCTAACCCGCTCGAACCTTCGCTTTGCGGTTTCTCGCCCCGAGTGATCAGCACGGGGCGTTTTCATTTCACCGCTGTCCGCTCGGCAATGCTGAACGCATCGCGCTCACGGCTCGTGTAATGCACGATCAGCTCCGCAAGCAAACCGAACGACACAGCCTGAGCGCCGAGAATCGTCGCGGCCAGCGAATACGCCAGCAATGGTCGCACGCCAATCGGGGTCGGGTCCCACAGGTGGAAGACATTCATCAACATCCACAACCCCGCAAGATAACCCAGCCCCAGCATACCGAGACCGAAGAATGCGAGTCCGATGCCGCCGAGGATGTGCTGCGGACGCTGGCCGTAACTGGTCAGAAACGAAACGGTAAGCAGATCAAGAAAGCCGCGCAGGAACCGCTTCACGCCATACTTGGAGTGTCCGAACTGTCGGGGACGATGATGCACCGAACGTTCCGTGACGCGAAAGCCCCTTGCGTGGGCTAACACGGGGATAAAGCGGTGCAATTCCCCGTAGAGGCGGATCTCGTCGGCGACTTCGCGGCGAAAGAGTTTCAAGCCGCAGTTGTGATCATGCAACCTGAGACCGGTCATCCAGCCGACCATGCCGTTGAAGACTTTGCTGGGGTACACCTTGTGCCAGGGATCGAGCCGGCGTTCTTTCCAGCCGTTGACGACATCGAATCCCTGATCGAGTGTCGCGAGAAAGCCGGGCAACTCTGCGGGATCATCCTGCAGATCGGCATCCATCATCAGAATCAGCGGATGTTGCGCAATGCGTAGTCCCGCTGTGAGAGCGGCCGCCTTGCCAAAATTCCGGCGAAACCGCAGTCCGGAGACACGCGGATCCGTCGCCGCGAGTTCGGTGATGATCGTCCAGGAATCGTCACGGGACCCGTCATCGACGAAGATGACTTCGACGGTCAGCGCGTGTTCGCTTGCCGTCGCCGCAATCTGCCGATGCAACTCGCGCAGACTCTCCGCTTCGTTGTAGACCGGCACGACAATCGAAACCGCACTCGTCATGATGCGGCGATGATACCCGATCGCGCGTGAGAAAACGTCCGTCCCCGATCTCACCGGAAGCGATGATGAACACTGACCTCCTGATCGAACGGTTGAAAGAGCGGCTGCAGTTT
>DASRYX010000168.1:0-4026 GCA_035686985.1 Planctomycetaceae bacterium
GAGGAGCACCGAGCCTTCATCGCCGGTGCCGATGAACCCGACTTTCACCGGGTTGCCGTTCAGGCTGCCGTACTGAAAGTACGCCGCCCCGAGCGTGGGGACCGCGGCTGCGGCACCGACGAGAAATGACCGCCGCGTGAAGCTGACGGCCTCATGAAAATTGTCTTTCCCCAGCCGCTGCTGTTCGGGAGTGAGTTGCATGGTGAGAGTCCTTGGTCAGTGGTGCGCTGTCAGTCAATTTTAGAACGTGGGGTCTCGTATAGCCACACGTTATTGTCGAGGCTGTGTCCAATCTTCAGGCAATAAGTCATTCACCGGCATCGTCCAGCCTGGCACGGCGGGTTCCGCCTCAGCGGTGTCGCCGGGGCGGTAAATTGTCGGCTCTTCCGGCGAGGTGGCACGGTAGACGCGGACAACATCGTTCGACAGCAGGTCAATATCCCACACGACGAGCGTACCGGCGGCAAAATAATCGGCTCGTTTCTGAGCCATCTCCCGTTCAGACCAGCGGCCGTAATCATTTTCACTGCGAACTTCGACGGCGAAGGCGGGCGCCCCTTCGTAATACTTCATCGGAATTCGGCTGCCAGTGTGGTAGGCGACGTCCGGACTGAACGAGAATCGGTGCGGCAGGTTCACGCGAAATGTATTCCGGTCGCCGACCGCGTGGCCTTGTTTCGTCCGCTTGGAATACTGGAATAAAGCCAGCAAGATCAATGTCGCAACGTCACCCGGCCACGGTCCCGTTCCCGTCATTTCTACCACCTTCCCGTCGACAATCTCTCCCTTGCCTTCGATGCGGCTGAGCTGATCGAACAACGCTTCGACATCCACGTCGGTCACGGTGGTCATGACGGGCTCCTGACTAATCTCGTTTCCGCCGGAACAACGCGGCGCCGATGGCGTCCACGCCGAACCAGCGGCCGCTGGGGAGGAAGACGAACGCCAGGCACGCGATCGCTTCCACCAGCACTTTGTTCACAATGAAGTTGTGCTCGATGCCGACTTCCGGCGGTGTGCCCGGCCACGGCGGAATGGCGAGGTAGAACATCATCAGCAGTCCGAAGCCGCCAAGGGCTGCGACGCGGGTGAACAATCCCGCGATCAGCAGAATGCCGACGATCGCCAGGCCGTACATCGTCTGCAGATTGATGGACCGCATCTGCGTCATTCGCGGCGGCACGGGTCCCTTGGCCAGTTGCGAAGCGTCGAGCAGTTTCTCCGCTTCCGTACGGAGTTCCACTTCCAGAGCCTTGACCGGATCGACCAGCTTTCGCCGCAGCGCCTGCAATTCGAGCCACTGCTTCTGAACGTGGTCCCACTGAAACGCCTGACGGGTCTTCTTGAGATTCGCCTCGTAGCGGTCGATGGCGGCTTTGTACTGCTCGATTTCTCCCATCCGCTTTTCGACGACCACATCGCCCTTCTGCTGCAGCACACCGACGCGGTCAGGGTCACCCTTCAACAACGCCGCCAACTGCTGACGGATGGGCAACTTTGCCTGCTGCTTGAACACATCCTCGACCGCCTTGCGGAATCGGGCGATGACGTCCTTCTGCTCGGCCGGCGTGGAATCGTTGAGCGGTGCCAACGCGAGAATGCTGTCGCGCTCGTCGGGAAGCAGATGGTTCTGCCCGTTGACGATCAGCCGCTTCTTGGCGGCGTCGAAGCGGATCGCGTTCTTCCAGCGGCTCAGGTCGACGCCTTCAGGCAGCTGCGCCAGTTCGACGCGATAATCTTCCGGGCCGTCCAGCAACAGCGTCACGCGCTCCGCCACCGACAGGCCGCGTTCGGGCTTGTCGTTCACGCCGGGATAATGTGCCTGGAAACGGGCTACGTAATCGTCAAGCCGCGCGGAGACTTTGTCGTAGTCGAGCCAGTCCAGATCATTGGGGTCACCCGTGAGATTGCGGAACGTCGTCCGCAACGGCCCGGTTGCATTTTTCAGGTAGCCTTCAGCGGTCCACGGCGTGGCCGTTGTCTGGGTGTTGATCTTCCACCAGCCCTCATAGAGCAGGTGCCAGCCGATCGCGATGCGCAGCAGGACTAACAGGACGCAGGCTACGGGAGAAACTTTGCGGTCGTCGCCAAGCACGGGTGCAACCTCGAAGGTAGGGCAGTGGTGAGTGGGCCGTTGGCAGTGGGGAATCAGGCCTCGGAACGAAAGACGCGTTCCCTGTCGATGTTGTGGAACACCGGATCGAGAGTTCGGCCGTCGGGAGGGTACGGAAACAGAATCGCGCCGGTATTCGGGAAATTATCGCAGGCGGACAAGGCCTTTTCGACCCCGAGCACGAAAAAAGCCGTCGACAGTGCGTCCGCCAGAGCCGCATCCGGCGCGATCACGCTCACCGACAACATCGTGTCGACCGGCCAACCCGTGCGCGGGTCCAGAATGTGACCGTAGCGCTGATCGCCCACGCGAAACCATTGCACGGCGGTTCCACTCGTAGAAATCGCCGCATCTTTCAGCAGCAGCGTAAGATACGGGCGATCAGGAAACAGCGGGTTCCGCAAGCCGATCGGCCAGCCGTCGTGTCCCGCGTGCGTCCCGCGAGCCAGTACGCTGCTCCTGCCGCCGTGAACCAGCCAGTTCATGACGCCGCGCTCGAGCAGCCAGTTTCCCGCTTGATCGACGGCGTACCCTTTTCCGATCGCACCGAGATCGAACGCGAGTCCCTCGAAATCAAACGCGACGGTTTGAGCCGCGTCATCAAGACGGACATGCCGCAGACCAGATCGCTGCCGGGCGGTGCGGAGTTCCCCTTCCGTCGGCAGACGGCCTTCCCGGCGACAGACCCGCCAGAGCTGGATCAGCGCCCCGCACGCCGGATCGAACGCCTGCTCCGTCAGTTCGCCGATCTGCTGCCCGCGACGCAACAGCGCATAAGTTTCCGGATCCACACTCACCGGCCCACGCGAGGCCGTCTGATTGATCCGGGAAAGATCGCTGTCAGCACGGTACACGGACAATTTCTGCTCGAGAATGGTGACTTCATCGAGCGCATCGGACGCAATCGCCACCTGGTCGGATGGACCGTCGGGGTTCATCAGGACATCGAAATCGGTCGCCATCGCCGCGGTGCGCAACAACACCGTCGGGCCGCGTGACGGAATCGGCGATTGCGCGATTGTCTCGGCGATATTCTCGCCCGCCGCTTCGACCTGCTGTCGCAGCGCTTGCCCGCTGAGAAACTCCCGGCGATTCGCCGCGGGATTGGGGGGGACAGACATGGCGAGGACTCCCGCTACTGCCCCCTCTCCCTGAGGGAGAGGGTAGGGGTGAGGGGGGCGGCGTTATAGACCACGTTTGTCGCGAGACGTCTTCCGCGTTCAATCGAGGTGTGCTACTGGCTCTGCCAGTGTCTTCGAGACGCAAGTTGCTGTGACGAGCGGCACTGGCAGAGCCAGTGGCACACGGAAAAGCATTCCTCTTCTTGAAGCGATGTGTCCCACAGCAAAACGTTGGTTTTCCTCAAGGGAGAGGGAACCGGAAATGCTACAGTCCGGCGGCGGCCAGCTGGCGGAGAACATCCACCATTTCAATCGCCGCGAGCGCTGCTTCGACCCCCTTGTTGCCGGCTTTCCCGCCGGCGCGATCCAGTGCATGTTCCATTGTCGGGCAGGTCAGAACGCCGAACGACACCGGAATCTGGCTGGCGCGACCGGCCTGCATGATCGCCGCGGCGACCTGATGGTTGATGTACTCGTGGTGGGTGGTTTCCCCTTGAATCACCGCTCCCAGGCAGATCACCGCATGAAACTTCCCGCTCTGGGCCAGCCGTTCGGCGACCAGCGGAATCTCAAACGATCCGGGAACATGCACGACGGTAAGGTTGGCGTGGTCCGAACCATGTCGGCAGAGAGTGTCGATCGCCCCCTGCAACAGCCGCGAGGTGATCAGTTCGTTGAAGCGGGAAACGACGATCGCAAACTGATCGTTCTGCGTCAGTAACCGGCCTTCGATGACATTCACCGTGAAAAACGCCTCCGCTGGGGACAAACTTTAGTTGTGAAGAGCAGTTT
>DASRYX010000169.1:0-8538 GCA_035686985.1 Planctomycetaceae bacterium
ACGCTGATCACGCACAGCCACACGCTCAACAGGATGGTTCCCACACGCATCATTCTTCCCCCGCAGATCACGTAGCGAAACGATCATTTCGCCTTCAATCCTACCGCGCGGCCATCGAGTTTCCATTCAGGTTGCAGGGCGATCCCGAGATGAGTGAGGGCTGTGGCGACATGATCGACCTGGTATGTCTGCTCTTCGAGACGACCGCGGACCGTGGATGGGCCGCTAACAATCATGAACGTCCGGCGGATCTCGGGCATTTCCCGGCCGCCGCCATGGCCGGTGCCGGCGCCGCCGTGATCGGTCCCGATGAGAATCAACCAGTCTTCCTGGGCATATGTCGATCGAGCGCGGACGGCGGTTATGACCTCGGCGATCAGGCCATCAACGCGTTCGATTGCCGCGATGTACTCCGGGACTTTCGGATGAAAGCCTTTCGCATGGCCGGTCTCGTCCACCTGGCCGAGATACAGCATTACGGCGTCGGGATTCTTTTCCCGAATGTGCGTGGCACAGGCCTTCGCCAGCCGGGCGTCCGCCTCGGCGTAGGCCGACGCACCATGCGCGTCCTCGCCAATGACTTCATCCGCGCCGCTCAAAATATGCTTGCTGATCGGGCCCCAGTCGGTGAACGACGCGGTCTGGAGTTTGGGGTTCGCCTCTTTGATCCGGGCAAAAAAGTGGGGATAGTCTTTGTAGTTCATTCCTTTGAATGAATTGTCGATGGTCCCATGTTTGTCGGGCCAGACACCGCACAACAGATTCGACCAGCCCGGACCGCTGACCGTGTCCCCTTTCGTTTCGCGCGGCGCGATGATCTCGGTGCCGATGGAGAGCGTCCCCTGTTCGGCCAGCTTGTCGAGCTGCGGCGTGTTGGCGGCTTCAATCGCATCCCAGCGTGTGCCGTCGATGCCGATGAACAGCACCTTTTTCACCGGCTCCACGGCCCAGCCCACTGACTGCAGCGCGAGTGCGATGAAGGCCGCGAATCGGAACATCGAATGATCTCCAAAGGGATGTGAAGTCTCTGCTGCGAAGACTGTAGGACAACCACATCAGACTCGCAATTCATTCGCCCCGGCGACATCACCGGACGAATCGCCCTTGTGTTAACGCGGACATCCGCCGATAATTCATATCACTGCCGGTTGATCCTTCCGTAACTCCCCCGCCCTGATGATTGGCTGCTTATGCCCTGCCTGCGAGTTGCCGTCGTTCTCGCCGTTGTTGCCGTCTCGTCCTCATCAGTGCTGGCCGACGACGCTTTGACGTTTGAGCAGAACATCTGGCCGATCTTTCGCGCGCACTGCTTCGACTGCCATGGAGCGGCTGCGGAACTGAAAGGCCAGCTGGATCTGCGGCTCGTGCGATTTCAGCTGAAAGGCGGCGCCTCGGGACCGGCGATCACTCCCGGCGATATTGCAGGCAGCTACCTGCTCGATCGGATCGAGAGCGGGGAGATGCCCCCCGGTGAGGCCAAGGTGACGCCTCAGGAGAAAGACATCCTGCGTCGCTGGATCGCCCAGGGCGCGAAGACCGCCCGGCCGGAACCGACCGAATTGGCCCCCGGCCTCGGCATCACTCCGGAAGAGCGGCGGTACTGGGCGTTTCAGCCGATTCAGCGCCCGGCGACACCGTCGGTTAAAGCCGCGGATCGCGTGGTCACTCCGATTGACGCCTTTATTCTACAGAAGCTGGAATCGCACAATCTGACAATGTCGCCGCCAGCGGATCGCGCGACCTTAATCCGCCGGGCGTGCTTCGATTTGACAGGGTTGCCGCCGACGATCGAACAAGTCCAGGCGTTTGTCGCGGACCCCTCTTCCGGGGCCTGGGAGCGATTGATCGACGACCTGCTGCAGTCGCCCCACTATGGTGAACGATGGGGCCGCCACTGGCTCGATGTGGCGGGGTACGCCGATTCCGATGGCGTATCGAATGATGACCCGGTGAGGCCGTACGCCTACAAATACCGCGATTATGTGATCCGTTCGTTCAACGCCGATAAGCCCTTCGATCAGTTTCTGATTGAGCAGCTTGCCGGCGATGAACTCGTTCCTCCGCCACATGTGAATCTCACCCCCGATCAAATCGACAAGCTGGTCGCGACGGGATTCCTGCGCATGGCGGCTGATGGAACATCCAGTGGTGGAACTGATGCCGCGCTGGCGAGCAATCAGACCGTCGCCGACACGATCAAAATTGTCTCGACCTCGTTGTATGGCCTCTCGGTCGGATGTGCGCAATGTCACGACCACCGCTATGATCCGATCCCGCAGGCGGATTACTTTGCATTGCGATCCATCCTCGAGCCCGCGCTCGATGTGAATCACTGGCGGAATCCGCGGCAGCGTGTTGTTTCGCTCTTCACCGACGCCGATCGTGCCAAGTCGGCGGAGATTGAAAACGAAGCGAAGCCGGTGATTGCCGAGCGCGACGAGAAGCAGCAGAAGTACATCGACGCCGCCTTCACCAAAGAGCTGGAAAAGCATCCGGAGGATTTGCGAGACGCTTTACGCCGTGCCTTCTATACGCCCGCCGACAAGCGGACGCCCGAGCAGCAGACGCTGTTAAAGGAACGGCCGAGCGCGAACATCACGCCTGGCGTGCTGTATCAATACGATGCCGCGGCGGCGGAAGAGTTGAAGAAGCTGGGCGAGAAAATCGAAGAGATCCGCCGCAAAAAACCGGTCGAGGATTTCATCAGTCCGCTCACTGAAGTCCCCGGCACGGCTCCGGTCGCCAAATTGTTTTATCGCGGCGATTATCGGCAACCGCAGGCGGAGGTCGCCCCGGCTGATCTTCAAATCGCCACCGGGCCGGAAACTCGCAAGACCTTCGAAGCGGATGACCCCGCCGTTCCAACCTCCGGGCGGCGGCTGGCGTGGGCGAAGTGGCTGACCTCGGGGCAGCATCCCCTGCTCGGCCGGGTGCTGGCCAACCGAATTTGGATGCATCACTTCGGACGCGGGATTGTCGCCACACCGGGCGAGTTCGGCCGTCTCGGCGAATTGCCCACGCATCCGGAACTACTCGACTGGCTGGCTTCGGAATTCGCGTCCAATGGATGGAGTTTTAAGAAGCTTCATAAGACCATCATGCTGTCCAGCGTCTATCAGCAGGGTTCGCAACGCACAGCCGAGCAGGATGCGGTGGACAGCGATAACCGTCTCTACGGCCGGATGTCGGTCAAACGGCTGGAAGCGGAAGCGATCCGCGATCGTCTTCTCGCGGTGAGCGGCGTGCTGGATCGCACGACGTTCGGTCCGCCGGTGCCGATTGCTCCGGATGACGCCGGGCAAATCGTGGTGACGAATGACGTGCCCCGCCGCAGTCTGTATCTGCAAGTCCGCCGCACGCAACCGGTGGCAATGCTCACAACCTTTGATGCTCCGGTCATGGACATCAACTGCGAGCGCCGGCCGAGCTCCACGGTGGCGGGACAGTCGTTGATGCTGATGAACAGCCAGCAGGTGCTGAAAGCGGCGCGACAGCTGGCGGAACGATTGCGCAAAGAAACCACCGAATCCCCCGTCACGATTCCCTTGGAACTCCAAAAACGCCTGCAGCTCGCGCAGTCACCGTGGTCGTACGGCACGGGACGATTTGACACGGAAACGCAGCGCGTCGCGAAGTTCACTACGCTGCCATACTGGACCGGATCACAATGGCAGGGTGGTACAAACCTGCCGGATGCGACCATTGGTTGGGCGTTGTTGCACGCCGGCGGCGGACACACCGGTGATAATCCCGACTACGCTGTCGTTCGCCGTTTCATAGCGCCGACTTCCGGCGTCTACTCTTTGCGAGGAACGCTGAACCATCCGTCGGAAAACGGCGATGGTGTCCGTGGTCGAGTTGTTTCGTCGCGTACCGGGATGCTGGCATCGTGGACGGCCAAGACGATCTCCGTCGATACCGCTGCACTCAACTTTCAGCTGGAAGCGGGTGATGCGCTCGACCTGATCGTCGACTGCAACGGAACTGTCACCTCGGACTCGTTCAGCTGGACGGCACTGATCGAACTCAAAGATGCGACTGGAAACGTCCAACGCAGCTGGGAGTCAGCGGCTGGTTTTAAAGGACCGACTTCGGCCGGATTGCCGCAACAGATCGTAAATGCATGGCGGCTGGCCTACGGCCGCGAGATCACACCACCTGAGTTGGACCGTGCCGTCAGCTTCGCAGCCGACCAGCTCGCCGTCCTGCAGGCCATTCCCGCGGATGCGAAGAAATTAAACCCGCCCGCGGATGACGAACTGATCATGCTGACGAATCTCTGTCAGCAGCTGCTTGGATCGAATGAGTTCCTGTACGTCGATTGAATCGGAACAAGCCCGGAGCGCCAGCGACGGGTTCGCCCCTGCAAAAGAAATCCGTCGCTCGCGCTTCGGGCTCGTGTAAAGTTGATCGGGAAGTTTGCTCTATGAACACACCTGTCCGCACCCGCCGGGAATTCCTGGCGGAAAACGCCATGGGCGTCGGTTCAATTGCCCTCGCGTGGATGCTGCAGCAGGAGCAACTGCTCGCCAAACCGGCTGCAGTCACCCAACGTCAGGCTCAGTTCGATGTCGTCCCGAAGCAGCCGCATTTCGCGCCGCGCGCGAAGGCGATGATCTCGCTGTTCATGCACGGCGGTCCGGCACATATGGATCTAACCGATCCCAAGCCTGAGCTGACGAAGCATGACGGCCAGGATTATACGGGCGAAGTCATTTACAGTTTTGTGAACCGTGCGAGCAAGAAGCTGCTCGGCAGTCCCTGGAAGTTTGCGAAGCACGGCGAATGCGGAACGGAGATCTCCGAACTGTTGCCGCACACGGCGGACATCGTCGATGACTTATGCCTGATTCGTTCGATGCACACCGGCCATAACGGTCACGAAGTCTCGATCCGCTATTTCCACGGCGGTATTCCCGCAGTGCTTGGCAGGCCGACGCTTGGCTCCTGGCTGGTTTACGGCCTCGGTTGTGAGACGCAAAATCTCCCGGCTTACATGGTGCTGACCGATCCGGGGGGGCATCCCGTGGACGGCGTCACGAACTGGTCGAACGGCTTCATGCCCCCGCTGTTTCAAGGCACGGTGCTGCGACCGACAGAGCCGCGCATCCTCAATCTCAATCCGCCCCCGTATCTGAAGGGAACGCTGCAGCAGCAGAATCTCTCGCTGCTGGGAGATCTCAACCGACGACACCACGAGATGCATCCGGGAGAAGCTGATCTCGAGGCCCGTATCGCGAGCTATGAACTCGCCGCACGGATGCAGACTTCCGCTGTGGAAGCGCTGGACATCTCACAGGAGACCGAAGCTACGCAGAAGTTGTACGGCTTGGATCAGGACGCGACGCGTGAATACGGCACACGCTGTCTGATCGCCCGGCGGCTCGTCGAACGCGGCGTCCGCTTCGTACAACTCTTCCTCGGCGGCCAGCCCTGGGACACGCACACGGGCATCAAGGGGGCTCTGCCCGCGGTCTGCAAGCGGACCGATCAGCCTGCGGCGGCGCTGGTGAAAGATCTGAAGCAGCGCGGGTTGCTCGACACCACGCTGGTGCACTGGGGCGGTGAAATCGGCCGGTTACCGGTGACCGAAGGCCCGGGGGACAATGCCGGGCGTGACCACAACGGCCAAGGTTTTTCGATCTGGCTGGCCGGAGGTGGCGTTCGCGGCGGGATGACCTACGGTGAAACCGATGAAGTTGGCCACCGCGCGGTGACGAATGTGGTGACTCCGAATGATTACCAGGCCACGGTATTGAACCTGTTCGGACTCAACCACGCGGAACTGACTTATCGTCACAATGGCCAGGAACAGATTCTGACAGCGAAACGCGAGTGCCGCGTGGTGACCGAGATTCAGCGGTAATCGCGCTTCGACTTAGAACTTCTTCCTCGGCCGGGTCGAGTTGCGGATCTCGCGCGCATCCAGATCGCCGCTGCCGGTGATGTCCTCAATAGTCGCGACGTCCGGGTCACCGTGTCCGATCGTGGTTCCAGCGAGTCCTCCCACGCTGGTTCCGCCACCGGCAGTCCCCGCGGCATGGCGATCGGCGTCTGCGGGATTGGTGCTGTCGTCTTCTCCCTGCTGCGCATCCGCATCACGCGCATCTTGACGTGCGCGATCCCGCCGGCGTTCGCCCATGTCGCCTGTCGGTGAGAGAACATCGTCCGGCGTTTGCGGGCGGCCGCGATTAACGTTCGCGGCGGGTTGTTCTTCAATCGCCATCGCACACGAGACGCAATAACGCGCATACGGGATGGCAGCTAATCGCGCTTCGACGATCTCCACATCGCAGCGCCCGCAACGACCATATCGACCTTCATCGAGCCGCCGTAGTGCGTCGCGAACTTCCGTCGCAAGATGTTCTTCATTCGCTAAGACCGTGGCCGCCATATCCTGCAGAAACTCGTCCGTTCCGCGATCGCCGAGATGCAGCGGAGCATTGCTCAGTTCACCGGCGTGTTGTCCCCCGCTCGGGCTTCGCACAGACTCAACGATGCCGGCAATTTCCGGCTCGAGGCGGCTCTGCAGTTCCATCAAAAGATTGCGGAAACGATGTTCGGCGGTGGCATTCATGGTGATCACTTCCTCGGGGATCAGTTGCTGTTGGAACAACATTGGAGTTTGCAACTCGCATACCCATTCCGTCCGGGAATGTTGTTGGTCCGAGTCGGATCAAACGACACGAGGCACGGTGACAGCCGAAACGTTTCCGTTCCAGCGTTCACCGTGCCTCGGTCAGAGACCGCGACTTCACCGAGTCCGTTATCGACGGTTGAAGTCGAGACCCGGGTCATTTTGCGGGCCGTCAATGATGGCGAAGTGGAAGCCCTCTCCCTTCTGCTGCACCTTCCCGACCATCCCGCCGCCGTCCTGGAATTCGAGGGCGAGCGTGTCGCCTTCCAGCGTGTACTTGCCGGTGAATTCCCGCGGCTTATCCCCTTCGTTTACGGTCCATTGGAACGTGCCGTCGTCACGCAGGGCCAGCTGGATGCTTCCATTCCGTGGCGTTGTGGCCTGGAAATTTCCCACCGGCTGTGACAGAGCCGGACGCATTTCAGTAGGCGGTGCCGCCGGCGGAAGTGTGTTTTCACTCGTCGACTGGGCCGGTTCCGGCGGAGTCAACAGGCGCACCATCTGCCGTGAGACCGAGTCGTTAGGCGAAATCGTTGAGGCTCGCTGGAACTGTGTCCGAGCTTCTTCGGTGTGACCGGCGACCATGTAATGGTACGCCAGCAGGAATCGGCCGGACCCTTCCTGCGGGTTCTGTCGGACATAACCTTCCAAGGCCCGCAGTTGGGGGGTGTAGACTTCGACCGAAGGATATAACGCCATCATCGAGGACCAGTTCATCCCTGGGCCGACCGAGAGAACCGCATAGATCGCTCCGGAAGCTTCCGTGTAGCGCTGCATTGCGAAGAACGTCAACCCGCGGAATTCATGAAGCGTCGGATCATTTGGATTCTTGGCGATCGCCTGATCGACTTCCTGCAGCGCCGCTTCATACTGGCCGCTGCGGAAGGCATCGCGTGCCGCCTGGAAGCGTGCCGCAACATCATCGGGAGCCGCCTGCGGCTCTGACGTCGTGACGTAGGCAATGGGCTGTCCGTAGTTATAGCCGTAGTCCACACCACTAACGTAGTACGGGTTAGCATACATGCCGTAGCCGGTGTTGTAGTACAGACCACCTAGCGCCCAGGATGACAGGCCCAGGGAAGCCCAGCGACCCCACGGGCGGCTGTACCACCCATAGCGACCCCACGGCCCGTATCCGCCGTACGGATATCCGTAGCCGTACCCATAACCACCATAGCCTCCGTATCCGTACCTGCCGAACGCGAAGTTCGGACCCCAGATCGACCAGTTGTTGCGGTTCCAGCCGTTGTACCGATATGGATTCCATGACCCGGACCGACGTCCGTCACGGTCGCCGTCAAACCGACCATCACGATCACCGAACCGACGGTCTCCATCGAATCGGCCATCGCGATCGCCAGATCGGCGGTCACCATCGAATCGCCGATCCCCATCAAACCGACGGTCACCGTCAGACCGGCGGCCATCTACCGACCGGCGGTCGTTGTTGAAGAGTTGGTTTCCGCCTGCATCGGGTCGGCCCACTGTGGTCCGGTTTTGAAGGTCGCGGTTCAGGTTGTTCAACGGGTTGTTGCCGCGATTGACCGCATCACCCGGACGCCGATCTGCTCCACCGATCTGGTTCGGCAGGGAACGAGGAACATTCGGAAGGTTGGGCGTGTTCCGTGGTGTCTGCACTGTGCCTTGGTTCGGGCGATTGTTCAACGGGTTTGTGACGTTCGGCAGATTGGGCGCACGGTTGGGAATTGTCGGCCGAGCGTTCTGACCAATGTTCTGCCGCGGCGCCTGCAATTGTGGAGCAGAACGCTGGATGTTCGGCATGCTGCGGGACAGGTTCGGAGCACTCGGCCGGCTGAACGACGGCACGCTGCCGAGATTACCACGTGGAGCACTGCCGCCAAACGATCGGCCGCCGCCCATGTTTCCACCACCATGTGAAC
>DASRYX010000170.1:0-3719 GCA_035686985.1 Planctomycetaceae bacterium
CCCGCCATTCATCAGCAGCGGGAAGCAGCGCGACGGACGCAGTGCCGAAACAATCTCAAGCAGATTGGGTTGGCGATGCACAACTACTATGAGACCTTTCGCCTGTTTCCGCCGGGATATGTGCTGAACCCGGATGGCCCCTATCACGGTGCCGGGTGGAGTTTTTTTCTCCTTCCGTTCTACGAGTCATCACCACTCTTCAATGACACTTCCTGGGACCTTTCAAACGGGCTGAAACTAAATCCGCAGTTCAAAACTTTCCCCAGTTCGTTCTCATCAGCTCGTTGTCCAAGTGACTCGGGCGGACCCCACGTGGCTTTTGTAGTGGTCTCGACAAGCGATGTGGCGAGCGGCGAGGTAATTGGGGGGAGCGTCGATGTCCCAAACCATTTCGCGAGGCAAAACTACTTCGCCAATGCGGGATACCTTCAGGCCGAGGTAGGTGGAATTGCCCCAGACGCCAGCGGCGAACCGACGTCGCTTAATCTGCACGTGAATGCGGGCAGCCTCGGGAACAGTGGAAGCCCCCACTCCATCGCCCACCGCTACTGCGACCCGAAAAACTTCCGCGGCATGTTCGGTCAGAACAGCTCGACGCGATTGCAGGACATCACTGATGGTACATCCAACACCTTGATGGTCGGCGAGCGTTACACACCGAAGAACGAAACGCCGGGCGCCGTCGGGCATGGTATTTGGGTTGGCGTGCCCGATTGTTCGTCCGCCGCCGGGCTGGCAATGGCACTCGGCGACACTGCCGTGCGAGTGAATGCCGGTGCTCGAAAACGATCCGAAACAACCGGGTTCGGCAGCCACCATGTCGGCGGTACACACTTTGTGCTGGGCGACGGCGATGTGCGATTCATCGCGGATACGATCGACATCCAGGCATATCGTGATCTGTCAACGATCGACGATGGACGCGAGATTCCACGGTCGAAGGAGTGGTAGCGGTGTGAGGTTGGCTGCTTGAGTTGCATACCGCGCGGACTTGAGAGATTCGTTGGCGGTGCATGTTTGTCCTTCACCCCGGCCCAACGGAACTTGCCGCGGTATGCCGCCGACGGTATTGTCGATACAGGTGTTTCGACGGGTTTCGCCGCCGGATGCCTCTGCCGGACTGCGGATTGGTTGACACTCCCGCCTGTTTGCCTGCCTCTGTGAGGGACTTCCATGCTGGCTCGAAGTATGCGATTCGGCCTCGTTGTCGCTGTGGTGCTCGCTGCGGGAAGTCTCCCGCAACCCGCCGCGGCTCAGGATCCGCTTGACTGGCCGTACTGGCGCGGCCCGGAAATGAACGGAGTCTCGCGCGAGAAGAACCTGCCGTCGAGCTGGTCGCCCGAGGGGGAGAACCTCGTCTGGAAGAGTGAAGCACTCGGCACGCGGTCGACGCCGATCGTGATGCGGGAAAAGCTTTACACGCTGGCCCGGCACAATCCCGCGACGCTGGAAGAAGCCGAGAAGGTGATCTGTGCGGATGCGGAAACCGGCGAGATTCTGTGGGAGCACGTGTTCAATGTGTTCCTGACTGACGTGCCCGACACTCGCGTTGGCTGGTCGTGCGTGGTGGGTGATCCGGAGACGGGGAACGTCTTCGCCCACGGCGTTTGCGGCACCTTTATCTGTTTAGACGGGAATGGAAAACTCCTCTGGTCCCGGTCCCTCAGTGAAGAGTTCGGCATGCTCTCCACCTACGGCGGCCGGACCAACATGCCGATCGTGCATGAGAATCTCGTCATCACCAGCGGTGTCATCATCGGCTGGGGTGAAATGGCCAAGCCAACCTATCGCATTCTCGCCTTCGATAAGCGGAACGGCGAATGCGTGTGGTTCACTGGCACGCGTCCGTTCCCAGAAGACACAACGTACAGCGGTCCGGTCCTCGCGGTGATCAACGGGCAGGCTCAGTTCATCGTCGGTTCGGGCGATGGTAGCGTCTACGGTCTGCAGCCGCGGACGGGCAAAATTATCTGGAATTACGACGTCTCATTGCGCGGCATCAACACCGCTCCCGTGGTCGCCGGGAATCTCGTCCTCTGCGGTCACAGCGAAGAGAATCTCGACTCGACGAAGATGGGGGCGCTGTTCGCGATCGATGCGTCCAAGTCGGGCAACATCACGAAGACCGGCGAAGTCTGGCGGACCACAGAAGAGTTCATCGGCAAGACCCAGCCGGTCATCGTCGGTGATCGTGTTTACTCGATTGATGACAGCGGCAACTTCTTCGTCAATGACATGAAGACCGGGAAGATTGTTGGCCGGCAAAAGCTCGGCACGATGGGGCGCGCAAGCCCGCTCTATGCCGACGGCAAGTTCTACGTCGCCGATGCCACTGGCCGGTTCTACGTCTTTGAACCGGAAGAAGCGAAGGGGCTGAAGAAGCTGCATCAGTTGCGGCTCGATTCGGAAATCAACGGTTCGCCGATCGTCTCGCACGGACGGATTTACCTGCCGACCGAAGGGGCGATGTACTGCATCGGGACGAAAGACGGAAAGCCATCCGCGGACCCATTGCCGAAGATGGAACCGGAGACGCCGAAGTCGGCGGATGGCAAGGCCGCAACGGCACTGGTCGTCCCGGTGGAAGCGTTGATGAAACCAGGTCAGAAGCAGAAGTATCAGGTCTTCCTCTACAACGCGAATGGTCAGTACGTCGGTGCGGCCGATCCGGCGAAGGTGAAATTTACCATTGACGGTAAAGGGACCGTCGGGGCGGATGGTCGATACGTATCGGAAGCGGGCGAGCAACCGTATGCGGCGATCATCAATGCGGAGATCGACGGCCTGAAAGCCCAGGCCCGCGTGCGATTGATTCCCGATTTGCCCTGGTCCTTTACCTTCGATGACGGCGTCGTGCCGATCACCGCCGTAGGGATGCGGTACCGGCATGTTGGCCTGGATTTTGATCTGTACCAATCGTTGAAGAAGGCGAACCTGCTCGCCGCGCGGTGTTATCTCGCATTGACCACACAGTTCACCAACGTCCCGGCTCCGGTCGCCAAGTATGACGACACCACGCCGGCACAAGCCTGGACGGGCTTCAAACGTTTCCTCGGCCATCTGGAAGACTGGACGAATCAGGACGAAGCCAAGGCGGCGCTCGATCCCGCTTTGAAGATGCTGCAGGACGAAGGCGTCATCGCGAAATGGGAATGGACCGGCACGTCCGAAATCGGCACGCAATTGCAGGTCACTAAAGTAGTGCGCAAGGTGAAGGGCAACGGCGTCATCTGCAAGATTACGACGATTCCCAAAGGTACCCGCAGCCAGGGCTGGCTCGGCCGTCCCGACACGTCGAACTATGAGATTCAGGCCGATCTGTATGCCGAAGGCGTCCAACTGAACGAAGCCGCGGACAAGAATGCCAAGCTTGCCGACATGGGGCTAATCTGTCAGCGGTATCGGTTCGACATGCAGGGTGCGAGCCAGAAGCTGAAGCTTTACTCCTGGATCCCTCACGATCAGAAGTACCATGACCGGCCGTTCGAATGGTCGGCGGACACGTGGTACACGATGAAGTTCCGCGTCACAACGTCCAAGAAAGACGACGTGGATGTCGCCCTGCTGCAGGGCAAGGTCTGGAAGCGCGACGAAGAAGAGCCGAAGGAGTGGTCGACCGAATGGACCGACAGCCCGGCGAACCTCGTCGGCAGCCCGGGCCTGTTCGGCAACGCGGGCAACACGGAAATTTTCATCGACAACGTGAAAGTGACGCCGTT
>DASRYX010000171.1:0-3973 GCA_035686985.1 Planctomycetaceae bacterium
AGACCACGCGGCTGGCGAAGATGCTCGCCCAGTCGGGGCTGGACATCGAGTGCAGTGAACTCAAGGGAGCCGCACTGTCGAAGTGGCTGGTCGACACCGCCTGCGGGACGCATGAAGTCACGCTGTCGCGCGACGGGGCGGCTCTGTTGATTGAACTGGTCGGCGAAGAGCTCGGCATGCTCGATCAGGAACTGGCGAAACTCGCCACGTATGTCGGCACGAAAGGGACGATTACCGCGGAAGCCGTGCAGGGACTCGTCGGCGGTTGGAAAACCGAAACCACCTGGGCGATGACCGACGGCGTCCGCGACGGACACCTGTCGGACGCGCTGCACGCGCTCGGTCAGCTGCTGGAATCGGGCGAAGCGCCATTGAAGCTGCTCGGCGGCATCGGCTTTGTGTTCCGTAAACTGGCCTATGCTACCGAACTGTCACGTAGTCAGCCGCTGCCGCAGGCGTTGAAAGAAGCGGGCGTCTTTCCGCGGGATATCTCCGCCGCGGAAAACTATCTGCGACGAATGGGCCGCGTGAAAGCCGAGCGGCTGCTGCATGTGCTCGTGTCGATCGACGCCGGTTTAAAAGGTTCCAATCCGTTACCGGATCGGACGCAGATGGAACAACTGCTCCTGCGGCTCGCGGGCGCTGTCTGAACAAGCCCGGAGCGCCAGCGACGGGTTCTTCAATTGCCGTGCGATCACGCCGGCGAGATGATGTGCACTCGTAGAGATTCACCCGTCGCTCGCGCTCGGGGCAGGTAAGGGATTCATCACAGCATGGCACATCACGGACAACGGTGGCGACAGCGGCGCGGCTCGGTGCGACGGCCGACGGTTCCGCACGCCCCGCCGGGCACCGTCACCGCCGATCCGCACGCCCCGCAACCGATCATGCGGCTGATCACGTACGGTCCCGGCACGTTCCATGAACAGCCGATTCATCAAGTCGCGGAGATCGGCTCGCATCTCGGCAAACAGCCGGTCACCTGGATCAATGTGGACGGTCTCGGCAACGCGGAGATCATCAAGCAGCTCGGCGAATTGTTCCACCTGCATCCGCTGGCGATCGAAGATGTCGTCAATACGCATCAACGTGCAAAGTGTGAAGATTACGGCGATGTCCTGTTCGTCGTCGCCCGCATGATCCAGGACCATGACACGCCGAGCGAGCAGATCAGCTTCTTCGTCGGCTCCGGGTTTCTGCTCACGTTTCAGGAAGAGGTGGAAGGCGATTGCCTGGAACCGGTGCGCGAACGTCTGCGGCAGAACCGGGGCCGGATCCGTCAGCACGGCCCGGATTATCTGCTGTATGAACTGCTCGACGCGGTGATCGATGGCTATTTCCCCGTCCTCGAACACTATGGCGACTTGCTCGACGATCTGGACGAACTGAAGCCGCATACCAAGCTCGGCACGACGCTCGAAAACCTGCATATCCTGCGGGTTGAGCTGCTCGGACTGCGACGGATCATCTGGCCGCATCGTGAAGCCGTTCAGGCATTGTTGCGCGTCGGGCATGTGCAGATTGCGCCCGAAACGGTGGCGTATCTCCGCGATTGCTATGACCACACGATCCAGCTGATCGACATTCTTGAAATCTATCGGGAAAGCTGCGCTGACTTGCGAGACTTTCATTATTCGCAACTGAGCAATCGCACGAATGAAATCATGCGGGTGCTGACGTTGATCACGACCTTGTTCATGCCGATGACCTTCATCGCCGGTGTTTACGGCATGAACTTCGACTGGATGCCCGAACTGCATCAATGGTGGGGCTATCCGATGGCCCTTGTCATTATGGCGTGCTCGGCGATCGGCTTTGTGTTCTTCTTCTGGCGACGTGGCTGGTTGCAGAAATCGGATCTGCGGGCGCCACGTTCCACCGCAGCGACACCAGAGGAACCAGCATGAGCGTATTGCCGACCGTCAGCGTAATCATCAGCACGACCGATGCGCACGGCGATCTGCGGCGCGCGCTCAACAGCGTGTGCGGGCAGACACTTTCTCCGACCGAGATTCTGGTCGCCGGGGACGCTGCCGACCATGCGGCGCAGCAGATCGTTCAAGATGCCGGCGGCAACGTTCGGTGGATTAACGCCCCGGCTGGGTATGTCGGAGCCCAGCGCAACGCGGCGCTGCGGCGTAGCCAGAGTGATTTGGTCGCGCTGCTGGACTCCAGTGCCGTGTGGTCGCCGAAGAAACTTGAGCGCTGCGTGACCGGGCTGGTGAACGTGCCGGAAGACGCTCTCGTGTATACCCCGGCGGTGTTTATCGATCCCAACGGTACCCGCGATGCGTCTCCTGATCCGGAGTTTCTGCCCTCGGGGTGGATTCTCGACAAGCTGTTCGAAGAGCCGTGGATTGTCGATTCCACGGTGGTGTTTCGCCGCACGGTCTGGGAGCGCCACGGCGGCTTCGATGAAACGCTGACAGTGACCACCGGGCAAAATTTCTATCTGCGAGCCGCACGGGCGCACCGGTTCGCGATGATCCCCGAACCGCTCACGGAAGTGTTTCGCGCAGGACCGCTGTCCCGTGAAGAAGAGGCGCATCACATCCGGCAAACTGCGGAGATGATGCACCGGTTTTATGCGGAGCAGGGGGGCGACGAACGACTCGACGGCTGGCGCTCACGACGGATTCTCGGCGAACTGTGCGAACAGGCGGCACGGGTGTCGTGGGAAGAACACAACATCCCGATGACCCTGCGGGCGCTCATCGGCGCGATGCACTACCGACCCACCTGGCGGTCGCGGCTGTTCCTCTACTGGGTGCTGTGGCGAACCCGCAAAGAACGCGTGGGAATGGTGCTCGCCCCCGGTTAACAGTTGCGAAGCCGCAGGCGCTTGCTCACAATTGACGGAGATGGATGGGTCGCCCTGCGGTGGCCCGTGTCTGTGCACTCACTCGAAAGGATGACTCGATGCGCGCGTGTGCCTGGTTGGCGGCGACGTTGGCCCTGGTGGCTTCAACGGTCGGAGCTGCGGAATTGAAGTCCGGTCTCGGCAAGGGTGAATTTGTCAATGCGTTCTATGTCACGGACGTCACCGGCCCGTCGAAGGGCGAAGAACTCTGCTATCGCTGCAAGTTCGGCGATCGCCCGGTGGTCTGCGTCTTCGCCAAGGAAATGACCCCGGAAGTCGCCGAACTCACCAAGGCGATCGATGGTGTGGTCGCCAAGAATGAAGAAGCCCGCATGGCCGGCTTCGTGGTCGTGCTGAGCGATTCCGAAAAGGCCGCCGCCGCCTGCAAGGAAGCCGCCACGTCGCAGAAGATCGCCAAGGTGCCGCTGACGACCAGCAAGGAATCGCACGGCCCGGCGAGTTACAAGCTCAACCCGGAAGCCGACGTCACCGTCATGATGTGGGTCGACGGCGCGGTGAAGGTGAGCAAGGGCTTCCAGAAGGGCCAGCTCAAGAAAGACGCCGTCCAGGCCCTCGTCGCCGACACGAAGCAGATTCTCGAATAGTTTTCGTCTATTCGAACTGAATGAGCAACGCCCCGGTGATTTCCGCGATCACCGGGGCGTCTTCGTTTGTGAGCGGCAGGGAGCCTTGGGTGGCTCAGATTGCCGACGGCAATCTGGGGCGGCGCAGCCGCGCAGAGGTTTCACGTCCGGCGCTGTGTAACAGTACCCGATCGATGACGGATCAATCGCTGTGTAAAGACCTCTCTGCGGCTACGCCGCCCCAGATGGCTTCGCCATCTGAGCCACCCACGTCGAGGATCAACTCCGTGCGATCGTCCACATCTCGTGCTTTACTTTGGCTTTGGCGATGGTGAAAGCCGGACTCGCTGCGAAGTCGTTCAGTACGCGGGTTGACCGGGCGGCATCAACGCCGCCGCGGTGGGCGTGCAGCAGGTAGCGCAACGTCAGCGGGGCCGCTTTCGTAATGATTCTCGCGTCAGCGAAGCAGAGCGAGGCCCCCATCCAGCCGTCTTCACGGACGTGCCAGTGCGTGGGATGGTCCGGGTTG
>DASRYX010000172.1:0-2510 GCA_035686985.1 Planctomycetaceae bacterium
TGCGGGATCAGCTGCGGTGCGGCGATGGCCGCCGCCCTGAAGATCGCGGCCCGTCCGGAAGCCGCCGGCAAGGTGATCGTCGTTGTGCTGCCCGACAGCGGTGAACGCTATCTGTCTACGGCGCTGTTTGCCGACCTGCAAGGTTGAAATCACCCTGCGACGGTCCCGTGCATCCTGTGCGGGACCGTCGTGCATCTTGCTGAGCCGCGGTGCGATCATGTAGGGTCCGCTGTGCGGACCAACTCCTTCTCGTTGTGGCCCGCACAGCGGACCCTACGTCGGAGTCGGTTTCCAGGCGGTGGAGAGCCTCACACGCCTTCCTCGGGTGGCAGCGCAGGCACGCGATCAGCAAAGACGGCCGCGATGATGAAGCCCAGGCCGATGGCATAGCACACGCCGCTGACAATGCTCGTTGTGAAGTAGAACATTTGCGCCGAGCCGCTGCTGCCGGTGATCCATGATGCGACAAACGTCCGCAGGAAAAACGACAAGCCGATCGTCGCGAGGTTGATGCCGCATCCAGCCAACAGCAGCCTCGCCGGGCGCGGGTAGCGTGTCAGCATCATTGATGCAATGACCAAGCCGGCACCGTTCGTCAGCAGAGCCGGCAATGTCGCGGCGAGCATCTGCAACAACAGAGGAAGCGAAAGCCCCGCACCCATGCCGATTCTCCTGTGATCAATTCCTGTGGTTACGGATTCCGTTGCCGACGGAGCGCTTCCAGTTCGTTGCGCAGAGCTTCGATTTCCTGACGCAGCGCCCGTTCAACGGCTTTGTCGGCCGAGGGAGGTTCAGCCGCCGGCGGTAGCGGCGTGACGCGATGTTCGACACTTTCGAGAAGCATGCGGGCTTCTCGCTCAAGGTTCTGTGCATGATCGCGCAAGTGACGGGCGACGTCGGGCATCTCCGCGGCTTGCATGTGTTGCGCCGCAGCGCGGATGTGGTCGATCCGCTGCAGTTGGTGCTCGACCTGCTGCAGTGTGTCCTGCGGCGGAGTCGCACCCGTCTTGGCGGCGATCAGCCGTTCCACCTGACGGATCTGTGCCCGCAGATCGACGAGTTCTTCACTCGGCGCATCCGACGCCCACAGTGCACGATTCGCGCTCTGCAGATCCTTGAGCCGGGAGTGCAACCGGCGTAATTCGGTCTCCCGCGCGAGGGCGGGAGGAGGCGGCTCAAGAACGGGTTCTTCAAGTCGGCCTTCAAGCCGTTCAGCACGCAGCAGGAGTTCCCGCGCTTCCTGCGTTAATCGGGCTGCGTCGGTCTCATTGCCCCGTTCAAGCAGCTGCGCGGCTTTCGCTTTCAACTGGATGGCTCGTGCGCGCAGTTCGTCCGCTTCATCAGCATGAATGACGCCGCCCAGCAGGCAGCAGGCCAGCAATCCGTATCCGAAATGACGTGTCATGGGAGGTCCCCTCGGGAAGTGTTTCAGGCACCGGCGAACGCCAGTGGGTGAAAACACCGTACCACAGTCGGGGACACCGTTGCACGTGTCAGAGCCGCAGCTAGACCGTCGCGCCGCTGAAGAGCGGAGTGATCAGCTCGCCGTTGCAGAGATGGTTCGGGCGCCCGAGCGGATCCATCACCAACGCTTCGCGGCTGACGCCGAGCGACTCCAGAATCGTGGTACAGACATCCGCAGGCGTCCACGCGCGGGTGACCGGATACGCGGCGATGGAATCCGTCTGACCGATCACCTGGCCGCCCCGCACGCCCGCGCCTGCAAACAGCGCCGAGTATGTGGACGCCCAGTGATCGCGTCCCGGAAGCTTCTCGCCCGGCAGGTTCGACACCTTCGGCGTGCGGCCGAATTCACCCATGACGATTACCAGCGTGCTTTCCAACAGCCCTGTCGCGGACAGATCGTCCATCAATGCGGCCAAACCGGTGTCGAGTTGCGGCAGCAGTGTGTTCTTCAAACGGCCCCAGTTGTCGACGTGTGTGTCCCAGGTCTGCACGATCCCCATCGCGGCCTGCACCACGGGCACACCGGCCTGCACCAGCCGCCGGGCCAGCAGCAGGGACTGACCGAATTTGTTGCGGCCGTAACGATCGCGCGTCGTGGCTTCTTCCTGCTCGATCTGGAACGCCTTGCTCACACGATCCGACGTGAGCAGCGACAGCGCCAGATCCTGCTGTTCGCCGAACGCCTTGGTGCGACCCTGGCCCAGAATCGCCGGGCGCTGATTCAGATGTTCGAGCAGATCGCGACGGGAGACGAGTCGTGTGTTCGTCACCCCGGGTTGCAGGCTGAGCGAATCGATCTTGAATTTCGGATCGTTCGGATCGTGGTTGATCTGCCACGGGTCGTGCTTCTGTCCGAGAAAGCCCGCGTGCTGACCGGGCCACGTCAGCGGTCCTTCGATGAAATAGTTCGGCAGCGACACTGCGGTCGGTATGCCATCCGTGCGGGGATGGAGATAATCGAGCGCCGCCGCGAAGTTGGGAAAATCGTAGCGAGATTCGACGCGGTCGAGATCGCTGCCGCCACGCGGGATCGGTGTGGCCCG
>DASRYX010000173.1:0-4597 GCA_035686985.1 Planctomycetaceae bacterium
GCGCTGGACGCGTGTGTCCGAAGATGGCAACCGCCTTCGTATTCGTGTGACCCTTCCCGATGCGCTGCAGGGAGAATTGCGCCCGCTGCGTCTTGAAGGGCTCTTACCGCGCCGGCCTAATGCGACCGTCGTCATCCCGCAAGTGGAACTGGCGGACGCCGCATTTCTGGGCGGTCGCCACACGGTGACATTGCTGCGGCCGCTGCAGTTAACGTCGATCCGCATGACCGGGTGCCGCGAAGCCGCCGCGGTCACACCGACTAACGAGGGCGATACGTACCAGTTCCAGCAGTTCCTCCCCGATGCGCTGTTGACGATGGAAGTCCGCCGGCCGACGTCGCAATTGAATGTGCTCACGCTCTCCGCGGTCACGTTTCGCGAAGAGGAGTGGCAGCAACGGACCGATATGTTGTGGAACGCACTGAACGGCAGTGCCTTTCAGGTCGGCATCCAGATCCCGAGCGACTGGGAAGTGACCGATGTGGACGCGCTCACCGCCTCGGGAAGCTCCGACCCGGTGAACTGGGATCTGCATGATGACACGGACGGACGACGGCTGTTGCAGGTTGAGTTTTTGGAAGCGATCACACCGACCGCACCGCGGACGGTGCGGCTGCTGATGCGGCAGCGGCGATCAACCGAGACACGCACGGTCGCATTCCCGGCACCGCGTCCGCTCGATGTCGCAGCGAGCGAGAACGTGCTGGTCTTGCAGGGCGAGGGGATGTACCGCATCGGCCTGCCCCCGGGACCGGCGATGACCCCGGTCACGCCGGCGGCGCTTTCCGAAAACTGGCAGGCCCTCCCGTTATGGTCGACGCTCTTGCGCGACGAAGAACGTCATCCCGCGGTCTGGACCCGGGTCGAGGGGTCAGAACTCTCGATGACCGCGATTGCGATGGAGCAGGAACCGCAACCGGCCCAGGTTATCGCCAAGGTTGAGGTTCAGCAGCGCGCCGACACACTTGAAGAAGCCTTTGATCTGCTCGTCACCCCGGAAGAAGCCCGGTTGTTCGACCGGATGCTGGTCTATCTGAACGAAGCCGGCGGCGAAGTGACGTGGCAGGTGATCGGTCCCGCGGAGCACCGTCTGGTCGCCTCGCGTTTGCCGGCCGATCAGCACGCGTTGTGGAAGCTTCCGGCGACCGGCGAGCTTTGGGAGATTCGCCTGCCCGAAGGGGCCGTGGCTGAATGGCATCTGCGAGGGAAGCGTCATCGAGCCATCATGTCCCCCGTCCGGATCGGTCTGGTTCATATGCCGCAGGCGATCCGGTTTCGGGGTGATGTCATCGTTCGTGAAGACGCCTCATCAGCCCTCATGACCTGGAATGCACGCGGACTCCGCGAAGTTGAGAACACAGTTGATGACGGTTCGCACGTTCGGCGGTGGGAGTATTCACGACTCTCCGCGGACTTGAGCGGAACGACGATGTCCCCGTCGCAGCGTGCCGTGCGGATGATCATCGAGGGACAACTCACATCGACGCTGTCGGCGGTGGCGAACGCCGAGGATGTCCATCGACTTCGATTGACTCTGCGCGGGGTGACTCGGCCGTTCACTCTTATTCTACCCGAGGAAGCCGAGTGGGTGCTCGCGACGATCAACGGCGAGACGATTCCCGCCGAAGGTGGACGAGACCTGCATCTGGCCGTCATCGCTTCCGACGAACCGCAGGTGGTTGAGTGGGTTTACCGTGTGAAACCTCAGTCCACGAATTGGGGTACGCGGCGACGGGTTCCGTGGCCAAGCGGCTTGCCGGACTCCGTCTGGACGCGTTTTGAATGGACGTTGCAAGGACCGCCGCAAACACATCTGGATGCCACCTGCTCCGGGCTGCGGAGCGTCGATCCGGTCGCGCCGGTGCATTGGCGACAGCGGTTGTTCGGCCCGCTGGCGCGCAGCGAATCGTCTCCGCTGTTCTTGCCCTGGCAGCGCGACGGCTGGCGTCAATGGCTCGAACCCTCGGCGACCGGAACCGTCGCGGGACAGTCGTCACCACCCATGGATGGCAGTACGCGGCGATTTCTCGGACCGATGCCTCCCACCGACTTTCTAGTTGACGTGATCGATTTGCGCCAGATGCGGATTCTGGCATGGTCGACCATGATTTCCGGAGCGCTGCTCGTGCTGGTCCTTCGGGCCACTCGCTGGGGATTGCGTGATCGATTTGTGCTGGCCCTGATCACCGGGATGTGTGCGCTGTCGTTCTTCTGGTCACAGCCGTGGGTTGATGTTTCTGGGGGGGCGATCATCGGAATGGTGATCGGTGGCTTGCTCCCGCGGAGATGGTGGCAACCGACTCCGGCGCTGCGTGCTCCGGCGGAGAACGTCCCCGGCGGCAGCACACAGAGTTTCGTCTTCCCTCAGCCCGCAACAATGTTCCTGCTGTGCTGCCTTGGCACTTCACTCGCCTGGGCGGCGGAGATGGCTCCCGGGGTTCGTGGCGAGATCACGGTCTATGTCCCGGTTGATGCCGACGGGAAGCCCTCGCAACGTCTGCCGTTCGTGTATCTCAGTCCCAACACCTTGAAGCAGTTGCGGGCGATGGTGCCTCACCAGGATGCCGCCGCACCGGACATGCTGATTGAACGAGCTGATTATCAGGTCACCGTCGGGCCCGAATCGCGGGCGAGTTTTTCTGTTTCGTATCGTCTTCTCACACCCCGCTATGACGCTGTCGTGTGCGACTTGCCCTTGCCCTCGGTGACGCTCAGCGGTCCACAAAGCTGCCTGCTCGACGGTCAACCCGCAGCGGTGTCCGCCTTGCCGGGAAAACGTGGCTTGCGCATCCCGATCCCTGCCGCCAGTTCGGCCGTCAGCGCGATTCACGCGACGGAATTCACCACACATGAACTGACACTCGATTTCGATCATCCCTGGCGACGGCACGCGGCGGGCGGGACCTGTGAGTTATCGCTGCCGCAAACCGCTTGGACGCGCGTCGAAGTTCAGGGCCTCATACCCACCAGCGATGTACAGTGGGACGGAGTCGCCGGAGGCTGGGAGCGCTCGCTGGATCGTCGCCAGGCGGTTGTCGATCTTGGGGCTGTCGATCACTTCGACATGTCGTGGCATGATCGCGCCACGGTCGAGAACCAGCCGCCGGTCGCGCTCCGCGTCACCACCGCTGAAAGCCTCGATGTGTCCGCAGCGGCGATTGAAGTCCGCTGCCGCAGCACCGTCACGCCGACGACGGAACCGTTCTCCCGCTTCGCCTGGGAATTCCCGGCGGACACGAATTTTCAGAACTTGCAGGTTCGTCCCGCCGGACGAGCGGAGATCACCACGCTGAAGACCAAAGCCGTGCGCGTGGACGTCGAGTTTTATGAGCCGGTGCATGATGCGGCCGTTCTCGAAGCTGACTTCGTGTGCCGGCATTCACCGTTGCAGGGCGAGTTCACCTGGCGCGGCGTTCGCGCGCTGGAACCGACGGGAATCCAGCTGGATCGCGTACAGCGATATTGGTCGCTGACTTCGGTTCCGGAAATCCGTGTTCAACCGCAATCGGTCGAAAACTCAGGGCTGGTGCCGGTCGTCGCCGATAGCGTCCGCGACCTGTTCACGGGGTTGACGAGTCATCAGCTGTCGCAATCGCCGTTTCAGGTCGGCACCGACAGTCCGGTCGCGTTCCGGTGGACCACAGTCGCTCCGAAGCGGCGGCTGCTGCTCTGGCAACAGCGGGGGGAGATTGTTGGAACGCGATTGAACTGGTCCGTCGAAGCGGATCTGGAATGTACTGTGTCGCCACCGGCCTACAGCCATACCCTGCTCGTCGATCGTCGCTTGCAGATTGACCAGATCTCCGTCCGCGAACGCGGGGCCGAACGTCTCTTGCGCTGGACAGAATTGCGACCCAGTGGCAGCCCTCAGGCCCGGGTGACCCTCTGGTTGACCGATCCCTGCCTGGAAACGCAGCGGATTACGGTGACCGCACACATGCCCCTCTCCGCATCGGGTTCGCTGACGTTGCCAAATGTTCGCTGTGAAGACGCCGACCTCGTTGGCGGCCGCTGGGAGTTGCAGTCGATTCGTGAGTTGCGCGGAACGTGGCAATCATTGCGTGGTCTGAAATCGCTGTCATCCACCGATGACCGGCTGGATGCCTCACAACACTGGATCTTCGAGCAGACTGATACGGAGCCGCGCGCGGTTCTGCGACTTTCGCCGCGCGGACAAAGCGGCGGTGGTCGTGCGCTGTATCTGCTTTCTCCTGTCGATGGGGGACGGGTCCAGTTGCGGACGCGCTGGGAGATGTCGGCGTCCGATGCTTTAGCGGGAATGCAGTTCCTCGTGCCTCCGCCTTGGAAACTCGCGCGACCGCCGGCGGTCACCGGCGCTGCACAAGAATCGCTACAGGAATCCGAACGCGGTTCGGTTATGTCCATCGCGGTTCAACCAGGTCCCTCGCCGGTCACGGTGGAACTCCTTCTGCACGCGCAACGGAGTGACTTCGCCCATCGCCACATGATTTTCCCGCAGCTCAGTGTCGATCCGGGCCTGGTCTCGTGGATCGCGGAAGCGGTGCCTAAAGACGGCCCGGGTATCCTCGACGGTCTGAAATCCGGCGATGCGGCGGACGGTTCGGAATGGATCACC
>DASRYX010000174.1:0-9339 GCA_035686985.1 Planctomycetaceae bacterium
CCGGCCACGCAGGCAGCGGCGATCCACCCGCGACACGCACGGGTCGATGGGAACCATCGAGTTCGCCGCCACACCATGGAAGATTCGACCTTAAGCAGGGATCGGACAGCACCCCTCCATCCGGCGCGCAGCCGACCGGAAGGACTATCTAACCGTTACGGGTGTTATCGTCGTTAAACTCAACCTCGCTTCGGAAAATCTGCTCGCTTTTTGCAGGAAGTGAAGTAAACTCGGCACCAGCCATGAGATGCATCAATCCGGGAGCCGACTGAATGGCCGCCACCGACTTGATCAGCAAGAAGTGTGTTCCCTGCGAGGGCGGCGTGCCTGTCCTGTCTCCGGCGGAAGCCACGAAACTCTGCGGGCAGGTTTCCGGGTGGAACGTCACCTCGGACGGTCTCCGCATCCGCAAAGAATGGGTGCTGAAGAACTTCGATGCGGCGATGGCTTTTTTCCATCGCGTGGCACTGGTGGCCAATGCCGAAGGTCACCACCCCGATCTGCACCTGGTCGGCTTCCGGAACGTGGCCATCGAAATCTGGACGCACGCCATCGGCGGGCTCTCGGAAAACGACTTCATCCTCGCGGCGAAGATCGACGAACTCCCGGTCGAGCTCAAGAAATCCCGCTGAACATCTACTGCTGAAGTTCCGGGCACAGAGCCGCGGTTTGAGTGCATCGCGGCGGAAGACAATGCGTAGAGATCCTCACGTCTCCCAGACGTGAGTGCGTCCGATGCAGACCGCGTGCTCCGGAAGTTTCACAAAAACGGCCAATCTCGGAAAAACGGGCTTAGCGGCATTTCACTTGCTGCCGTAATTCGATCGGTGGAAGCATTTTCATCGCTTCCCCATGTCATTTTTGGCTGACGCGGTTGACAGCCGTTCCATTTCAACCGCAACGGGATTCATGGACTCCATGAATCGTTTTCGTTCTAGTCCTTTCTATCGCAGGGGTTACGACATGCTGGCCATGGGAAATCTGGAAGTCTACGAGGCGGGACCACTGACAGTGGTCGGCTTCGGTGGTCGCGAGGTTCTCGACCACGTGAATGTGGCAGAATGCCGCGATGAGTTGGTTTCGCTGATCAAGGAGAACGACTGTGAATCGCTCGCCGTCGACCTGACGGGAGTGCGGCTCATCCCCAGCGGCTTGCTCGGCCTGCTGGCGTCCATCCACAAAATGGGGGTCGAACTGCACGTCTATAATGCGTGCGATGATATCCGCGAAGTGCTCGAGATCACCAAACTCGATCAGTTGCTGCAATTGCACGAGGTCGCCGTCTGATCCGGGACAGTTCTTCGCCAAGACGAATCAGCCGCCCGTGGGAACTATTCCCGCGGGCGGTTTCGTTTTCCGCCCTGCATTGACGCCCCTGCGCTGATCGACGACCCTACGACCTTCGCGAAGCCGAAAACGGTACGCGGTGTTTTGCGGCGAGAGGTTGTTCATGGGCTGGGAAGCGTGGCTCGTTCTGGGAATGGTCCTGCTATTGGTAGTGGCCCTGGCGCGTGAAATCGCCGGGGCGGACATCCTCTGTCTGGGCGTGCTCGGCGTGTTGCTCGGCACCGGAGAAACCCTCCGTGCCCTCGGTGTGAAAACGTCGTTGCCGAAAGTGGGCGAGATGGTCCGCGACTTCGGCAGTCCCGGATTGATCACGGTCGGACTGCTATTCGTCGTCGTCGCGGGACTCGTCCAGACCGGCGCGATGAGCATTCTGACCGAGCCGTTTCTCGGTCGTCCCAAGACGGTTTTCTCGGCGCAGATGCGGTTGCTGATTCCCGTCACGACGATGAGTGCGTTCCTCAACAACACGCCGATCGTGGCGATGTTCATGCCCGTGTGCGATGACATCTGCAAGAAGACGAACATCAGTCCGTCCAAGTTGTTCATGCCCATGGCGTTTGCGGCGACTTTCGGCGGAGTGGTGACGATCATCGGCACCAGCACCAACATCGTGGTCAACCTCGCCCTGAAATCATCGGGGCGGCAACCCTTCGGAATGTGGGAAATCACGTGGGTCGGCCTGCCGTGCGCGATCGCGGGCGTGATCTACATGGTGGTGATCGGACGCTGGCTGCTGCCGGACCGCAAGCCCGCGATCAGCCTGAGCGACGATCCGCGGCAATACACCGTCGAGATGGAAGTCGAGGTCGGCGGGCCGCTCGAAGGCAAGAGCATTGAAGCCGCCGGGCTGCGGCATCTGCCGGGGCTGTATCTGCTCGAAATCGAGCGCGGTACCGATGTCATTCCCGCGGTCAGCCCGAAAGAGCACCTGCAGGCCAACGACCGCCTGATCTTCGTCGGGGTGATCGAATCCGTCGTCGATCTGCGAAAAATGCGCGGCCTGAGACCGGCGACGAATCAGGTGTTCAAGCTCGATACCCCGGACACGCATCGCGTCCTGATCGAAGCGGTGGTCTCGAATCGCTGTCCGCTGGTCGGAAAAAACATCCGGGAAGGACGCTTTCGCACGACGTATGATGCCGCGGTTATCGCCGTCGGTCGTGGCGACCAACGCATCCCCGGCAAAATCGGCGACATCGTTCTGCAGCCCGGCGACACCCTGCTCCTCGAAGCCCATCAGGACTTTGCTCGACAGCAGCGCAATTCAAATCACTTTTTCCTGGTGAGCAGCGTCGAAAACTCGACGCCGATGCGACATCAGAAAGCGTGGACAGCGCTCTCGATTCTCGTCGCGATGGTATTCATCAGCAGTTTGCTGGAGTTCGATATTCTCGTGGCAGCGCTCGCGGCGGGACTGGCCATGCTGGTCACGCGGTGTGTCACCGGGACGGAAGCGCGCCAAGCGATTGACTGGCCGGTGCTGACCACGATCGGCGCTGCGGCGGGAATCGCGCGGGCCATCGAGTCGACCGGATTAGCACTCGCGATCACCGACTCCATGGTGGCGCTCGGAGGCGATCACCCCTGGGTGCAGCTGGGAATCATCTATGCAGTCACGATGGTGCTGACGGAACTCGTTACCAACAACGCCGCGGCCCAGTTGATGTTCCCACTGGCAATGGCGACCGTGACGCGGTTGGATGTGAACTACATGCCGTTCACGGCGGCGATCATGATTGCCGCGTCGATGGGCTTCGCGACGCCGTTCGGATATCAGACGAATCTGATGGTGTACGGACCCGGCGGTTACAAGTTTTCGGATTATCTCCGCGTCGGCATCCCACTGGATCTCTTGATGATGATCGTCACCGTCACGCTCGCCCCGTTCATCTGGCCATTTTGAGCGCCGCCTCGCTTTCTTGTAGGGTGGGCTGTGCCCACCAAAGCGCAGGGACGCTCCCTGGTGGGCACAGCCCACCCTACGACTGACTCTCTGTTCCGCTCCGGTTGATGCGCGCGGGAACCGTCTGTATTGTGGAGCATTCAATTGACGGACCGGGAATCGAGAAGGAACGAGCCATGGGCTTGATGGACGGCAAGAAGGGGTTGGTGTTCGGGGTCGCGAACGACTATTCGATCGCCTGGGGCATCAGCGAAGAACTGCACAAACAGGGTGCCCAGCTCGGTTACACGCATCTCCCGGATAAGGATCCGTCCAACCCCAAGATGGAACGCCGGGTGAGGAAGCTCGTCGATCCGATCGGCGCGAAAATGGTCGTGCCCTGCAATGTGCAGGACGACGCTGACCTCGACCGCACCTTCGCACAGGCGAAAGAGACCTTCGGCACGCTCGATTTTGTCGTGCATTCCGTGGCCTATGCCCCGATTGAAGACCTGAAAGGCCCGGTTTACGGCGTGAGTCGTGAAGGCTTCAAGACCTCGATGGACATCAGCGTTTACAGCCTGATGGCGATCTGCAAACGGGCGAAAGACCTGATGCCCGACGGCGGCAGCATCATCACGCTGACCTATCTCGGCGGCGAATGCGTCATTCCCGGTTACAACGTGATGGGCTTGTGCAAAGCTGCTCTGGAATCGGCGACAACGTATCTCGCCCACGAACTCGGCCAGAGCAAAGTTCGCGTGAATGCGCTCAGCGCCGGACCAATTCGGACGTTGAGTTCCTCCGCGGTGAAAGACTTCGACGTCATGTTGCAAATGTACGACAGCATGGCGCCGATGCGGCGGAACGTCACGACCGAAGAAGTCGCGAAGTCGGCGATTTACCTGCTGAGCGATCTCTCGACGGGTGTAACTGGCGAAATTCTGCACGTCGATTCCGGCTACCACGTGATGGGCGCCCCACCCGCCGACGCCAAGGTGGGTTGATCTCCTGGTTGAGTATCACTCCGGTCCCCTCTCCCTGAGGGAGAGGGCCAGGGTGAGGGGGTTTTTGAAACGCGCGGCCCCCTCATCCGGCCTGTCGGCCACCTTCTCCCTCAGGGAGAAGGGCCCCAATGCACACCGGCGTCAAAACAAAGCTTCAAGTGTCACCATGAGCGAGCGCATCACCCGCGTGGGAATCGCCATCGTGGAACACGCGGGGCGGTTCCTCGTCGGGGTGCGGCCGGAGGGAACACCGCTCGCCGGAGCCGCGGAATTTCCCGGCGGCAAATGCGATCCCGATGAAACGCCCTCAGCGTGCGCGGAACGGGAATGCCTGGAAGAAACCGGCGTCACCGTCACGGCGGTCACGTCTCTCGAAACGCGAACCCATGCCTACGCGCATGGCACCGTTGAGATTCACTTCTGGCGGTGTCGTCCCGTCGCGATGCCCGAGTCATTGCTCGGCGCTTTCCGCTGGGTTGAAACGAACAAACTCGCGAGTCTTCCTTTCCCGGAAGCCAACGCGAGTGTCATTCAAAAACTACTTGCCGACCGTTGATCAGACAGAAGCCCAGCCATCGCATGGCTGGGAAGTTTCCTCCGTCAGCGCAGCGGCCCGGTCACCTTCGTGACGGTATAAATTGGCCGCCCGGTCGGATCCTTCGAGCGGCCATCAATCGCTCCTTCGATCAGCACGACATCGCCGGTCTGAAATGATTCCAGATCGGGATGCGCGCTCAGCACAAAGCTGCCGCCATATTTGTCGGAGATGTCCGGCGTCATGTTGTAGATGATCGACCACGTGCGGCTGAGCGCGTCGTAGTCCACGGTTCCCTTGAGCCATTTGTAGGTCTGGCCGTCATACTGATACGGCGTGTTTTCCGCGGCCGGCGTTCCCATCGGGTTCGCGTCGAGGTCCGTGGGCAACCGTGAGGGGGGCTCGAACGGATCGGGTTCGGTGCCCCCGCTGGTCTGCACGATATCCGCCACCACCGGCGGTGCGGAAGCCGCCAAGCCGCCTCGCTCAAAAGTCGGCAACTGGGCCGTCGTTGTGCCGGTTGTCGGAAGCGACGCTCCGGCCCCGGGTCCCGAACTGTTCAATTCGTCGATCGGATCCCGTCCCGGCGGAACCAACCGATTTCCGCCCGAGTTCGGCGGATTCGGATTGAACATGGGCGCATCGCTATTCGATGGCGATGACGGATTCGTCCGCAGGTTCAACGGATTGTTGCTCGTGGAAGGATTCGTCAATGGCGTGGGCGAACCGGAATTGGAAGGCGTGATCGACTGGGGAACATAGGTCCCCGTCCCCGGGCCCATATACTGCGGCGTCGCAGGGTAGGCCGGGGCGTAGCTGGGCCCATACGTCGGGCCGTAGCCGTATCCATTGCCATAGGGGTGGTAGGTCGGGTGAGCGCAACCGACGAAAAATAGCCCGATCCACAGCAGAGCGAACATCGACCGGCGGGCGGCAAGCGTTGACATCGCGGTTCCTCACCTCACATCAAGGCCGGGCGTGCCTCGTCTCCAGAGAGCAGGCGTAAGGGATGCCCGGACCAGCGGCCGCGAAGTTTATTGATTGGGCGGTGGCTGTCTAGAGGAAATCGGCAGATTTCGCCGGTTGACGATCACCGATGATCACGGCAAGCGTCGAGCCGTCACGTCGAGCAACGTCACTGTTCGCAAGAACTCATCGCTCTTACTGCTCAACGTTCGCCTATCTCATTGTCCCCCCCCACAAAAGCGGCTATAATCGGCGTTCATGCAGTGACTTAGCGTCGCGAATGACACTGCGGACCGAATTCTCTCGAATCAGGATACCGCCCGCGGATGTCAGCCCCTGCGATGGATTGGACGCCCGGACGCCGCAAATCAGCGGCTTTGCATGTTCATCTTCTCGGACTCGCGGAACAACGCTCCGTCGTCCATTTACAGGACGAACTCGCCCAGGAAATTGCCGAGCGGGACGACACTTACGGGACTTTGCTGATCTGCGAGCACCCGTTTGGCATTTCGGTGGGACGAGAGGCCCATGCCGAAGATCTGCGGGTCGACCGGGACGATTTCGACCGCCGCGGGATCTCCGTGAACTGGACACCGCGGGGCGGCCGTGTCTGGGTGCATCATCCCGGACAACTCGCGTGTTATTTTCTCGCCCCGATCACACGGCTGGGCATCACCGCCGAAGACTGGTGTCGGCGACTGGCGGCTGCCGCGGCCGATACCGCCCACGAACTCGGCGTCGCCATCGAGGAGCCCTCGGCAATTCCCGGTGCCAGCGCCCGGTGCGGTCAGTTTGCGTTTGTCGGAGCCGCGATCCGCAACGGAGTTTCACTGTTCGGCAGTTGCCTCAACGTCTCCGTGCCGCGCGATGTGCTGCAGATGGCCAACTGGGGACCTGGGGTGCGGCCCTCCACGATTTCCGCCGAGCGGATGCGTCCTACGGCCATGGCGGCGGTGCGCGAAGGCTGGGTTCGACAACTCGCCGCCCACACCGGCTATGACCGCATGCATTTAACGACTGGACATCTTCGCCTGAAACGGACTGAGCAACCGGGTTATGTCTTCGCTGAAACTTGAGATTCTCCCGCCCGAAGTGACCGAGACCGCCCCGCAGCGCCAGCGTTTGCCGGCGTGGCTGCGCCGACCGGCTCCCCAAGCCGGAATGCGGTACACCACCGACGTCATTTCCGACCTGCGGCTGGAAACGGTCTGCGAGAGCGCGAAGTGCCCGAACCGCACGGAATGCTGGTCCCAGCAGACGGCGACGTTCATGATTCTTGGCAACGTCTGCACGCGGCCGTGCGGATTCTGCTCGGTGCCGAAAGGCAAGACGGAAGCCCTCGAACTCGATGAACCCGACCGGCTAGCCGAGGCCGCGGAGCGCCTGGGACTGTCCTACGTGGTGATCACCTCGGTCACGCGTGACGATCTGAAAGACGGCGGTGCCGATCACTTTTATCGTTGCGTCCTCGCCGTGCGGGAACGGACCGGCGCGAAAGTCGAAGTGCTCACCCCCGACTTTGGTGGCAACGCGGCGGCGATTTCCCGTGTGATCGAGGCCCGTCCCGATGTCTTCAATCACAACACAGAAACCGTCCCACGGTTGTACCACCGGGTTCGCCGCAACGCCGACTATCAACGCACGCTCGACCTGCTGGCCCAGGTGAAGCGGGAAGCGCCGGACATGCCGACCAAGAGCGGCGTGATGCTCGGGCTCGGGGAAACCCGCGAGGAACTGTTGCAGGTCTGTGCGGATCTCCGCACGGTCGGTTGCGACATGCTCACACTGGGACAATATCTGCAACCGTCACTGCAGCATCTCCCGGTGGAACGATATGTCCCGCCGGAAGAGTTCGACGAAATCGGCGATCTCGTCCGCAAGATGGGTTTCACGATGGTGGCCAGCGGCCCGTTCGTGCGGTCGAGCTATCACGCCGGGGAAATGGCCGCCGAAGCCGGTGCCGCTTAACGATTTTTGCAAGGTGCATCATTTGGATACGACGTTTTCGATCCCGGCTGCGGAATGGGGCAAAACTCCGGTGCGACTGCTGGCGTGGCTGGTGGAGGAAGGTGAATCAGTGTCAGCCGGGGAAAGCGTCGCCGAATTGGGTCGCCCGGGGATCATCGGTTACGCGACCGCGCCGTGTGCCGGGAAAGTTCACAAAGGGACGTTCGCCGTGTCGTCCACATTGAAAGCCGGAGACGTGCTGGGGTGGATCACCGGCCCGGCACGACGACCGAAGAAGTAGTCCATCATGCGTTCCGCGTGGGAACTTGTTCGCGGCCATGAACGGCCGCGCGCCGCCTTCGAGCATGCCATCCGCTCGGGTCGTCTCACGCAGGGCTACGTTCTTGCCGGACCCGAAGGCATCGGCAAGCAACTTTTTGCCACGGGGCTGGCACAGTTGCTGTTATGCCAATCGCCGGTGAATGATCCGCTTGCGCCGTGCAATGAATGCGCGTCGTGCCGGCCGTTTCTGGCAGGATCGCATCCGGATTATCATCTCGTCCAGCGCGATTCCGGCAAGCGCGAGCTGACGATCGACAAGATGCTCGGCAAGAAGGAAGAACGCGGCCGCGCCGGGTTGTGTCACGATCTGTCATTGCGTCCGCACGAAGGCTCACGGAAGGTCGCCGTCATCAATGACGCCGACACCATGAACGATGAAACTGCGAACGCGTTGCTGAAAACGCTGGAAGAGCCCCCCGAGCGTGCGGTCATTCTGCTGATCGCGAACAACTACGATGCGCTGCTGCCGACGATTCGCTCGCGCTGCCAGGTGGTCCGTCTCGATCCACTCCCCGACGACGTGCTGACGGCGCTGCTGCTCGAGAAGGACATCGTCAACACGCCGCAGGAAGCTGCCGCGTTAACATCGCTGGCTAACGGCAGCATGTCGGTCGCGAAGCAATTGGCCGCCCCTTCCTGTCGCGACTTGCGCCGCAAACTTCTCGCAGCGCTCAGCCAGAAGCAATGGAATGGCATCGGTCTCGCGCGCGACCTCGCCGCCGCGGTGGAAGAAGCCGCCAGCGATGTCCCGGAACAACGGCTCCTCGCGACGTGGTTGCTGCGGGCTGCCGTCGAGTTCTACCGCACGGCGTTGTGGCGCGTGGTCCACCCGGGCGTCACCGCTCCGGGCGGCATCCCCGAAGCGGTCGCCTGGATTGATGGTGTGCACGTCGACACCGAATCGCTGGTCGAATGGCTGGGGACGCTCATCGAACGCTGCCTGCAAGCCGTCGCGCATCTCGAACAGAACGTCGGCGTCGCGTTGTGTCTGGAAGCCGCGTTCGCCGACCTGGCTCGACCCGGTCCCGGTACTGCTTCCGCAAACACGCGCCGGTGAAATCCCCGCTGGCTTGCGAATCTCATTTCGCGTTGACAGAGTGGTGCGGTCCGACATCGTCCCCTCCTCAACATGGAGTGCGTGGTATGTCCGTGATTCTCCGTTGGTCACGTCTGCTGGTTCTCGCGTTCGCGGCGTTGATTCCGGTTGCACCACACCTGTTCGCTGCCGATATGAAGGTCACGCGCGACATCAAGTACGCCGAACCCGCTCACGAACGGCACGTGCTCGACATTTACGCCCCCGCGGATGCGAA
>DASRYX010000175.1:0-6156 GCA_035686985.1 Planctomycetaceae bacterium
CCAAGCTCGGCGGCATCATTCCCAAGACCGTCACGCCGTTGCCGCGGCCGGGTAATCCGCCGCCGCGCACCATCGAAACGGCGTCGGCTCCGCCGTCCTTCGCGGCCTGGGCGATCTCGACCACGCTGGTCACATTCGGCGTCAGCTTGGCGATGATCGGAAAGTCGCACGCCGCCCGTGTCGCGGAAACGACTTCGGCGGCCATCTTCGGGTTGGTGCCGTAGTCGATGCCGCCGCTGACGTTGGGGCAGGAGATGTTGAGTTCCAGCGCGGCGATGTCGCGGAACTCTTTGAGCCGACTCGCCATTGCGGCGAACTCCGCCGTGTTCTTCCCGGCGATGTTCACGATCAGCGGAGCCCCGAGACCGAGCAATGCCGTCAGATGTTTTTCGATGAAGACATCGAGGCCGTCGTTATCGAGACCGATGGAGTTCAGCAGTCCCGACGCCGTTTCAATGGTGCGCGGCGGCGGATTGCCCGGCCGCGGCAACGGCGTGACGGTCTTGGGAATGATGCCGCCGAGCTTGGCAAAATCGGCGAACGCCTGCATCTCGCGCGCGTAGCCGAAGGTTCCCGAGGCGACGAGAATCGGATTGGGCAGGCGCAGGCGGTTGAGCTGTACGGAAAGATCGGGCACAGGGCGGTCCGGCAGGATCGAACTTCGCACGTCACAGGAGATTGTGACGGGATAGCGCGATGGTAACCGCCCTGTTGCGCTGGAGCAATCTGACCGAAGAGACCCAGGGTTCAGAAACCCTGGGCTTCCTGCGCGATTAGATCACGCCGCCGTGCGTGCGGTAGGGGGTGGCGACATCGGGCATGTCGAGGCCCCAGATGCGTTCCCAGATTTCGGGGATGTGGCGGTAACCTTCGGAGGTGAAGATCAACTGCCGCGCCCGCACATCGGGAGACGACGAATAGATGGGGAAAATGCAGCCGATTTGGGCGGCGGCCAGCAGGACAACCAGGGCCATTCCGAAACGAGTCCGCATTGTGCTCCTCCGTGAGCAGGCCCGAATCACCGGGCGGCAGAAACCGAACTGGTTGCTTGGCGGTGCGTTGATCGTCACACCATCGCGACGATCAACACGGGTCCCATCTCTCTGACAGATCAACACTCACCAGCCCGTCGCCCCCGTTCGGAAGTCCCTGCCATTTAAGACGAAGGAGTTTCCGCTGCGGGAGTGGAGGCCGTCGTTTCCGCTGACTCGCCAGAAGAAGCGGTGGACGCATGCGAGCCAGGTGGCCCGCCATTGCGTTCCGCGCTCTGTTGAGCCAGCGCCTTGCGAGCCGCCTCCTCTTCGAGTTGGCGAACCCGCTCTTCCATTTCCTTGCCGGGCTTGAACGTCACCACAAACTTCTCTGGCACAAAGACCTTGTCACCAGTTCGTGGATTCCGTGCCTTGCGGGCGGCCCGTCGTTTCACTTCAAACACGCCGAAGTTCCGCAACTCAATGCGGCCGTCTTCGACGAGGGTTTTGACAATCGCGTCGAACGTCTTCTGGACGATCTCTTTGGTCTTCAGTTGAGTCAGCCCGATCTCCTCGGAGATCTCCTTGACGATTTCTTTCTTGGTCACAACTCAGGTCTCCCGGAACGTCCTGGCGGGACTGCCCTGCGCAAAAAACTGCGATCGGGCGGTGAGACTCAAGTGTAGAAACAAACAAGACTTACTGTCAAGCAGATTCCAGGGATCGTCGCCTCAACTCCTTATTTCTATTTCCGGGAGATCCGTTTTTGCCGGGGAAAATCGAACCGGGCGGCGAGCGCCTAAACGATCTTCCGCCGGACACGAATTCTGTCCGTAGCCGTTTCATCGACCTGCTGCAGGCGGCAACATCAATAAATTCGCTACAACCCACACAGCTTCTCAGATCTTGCGGTGATGGCGTTCCCATCAGCAATCGTTAGAATGATGCAGTCCGGTCGCGCAACTCCCTTCCTGATTCCATCTTCCAGCGAGCATTCTATGACCGCCCCGCTTCCTCGTCGTCAATTTCTGCAACAAGCCACAACTGCAACGCTTGCCGCCGCATGGACTTCGGCAGCGGGGCCAAGTCTTGCTGCGGAGACCAATCCGTCGCTGATCGTGGACTGCCACCAGCATCTGTGGGATCTGAACAAGTTTCGCCTCCCTTGGCTGGAAGGTGCACCGGCGATCCTCAAGCAGACGTATCACATCCCGGAATACCGTGCCGCGACCGCCGGGCTCACGATGCGGTCGATCTATATGGAAGTGCATGTCGACGCGCAACAACTGGATGCGGAAGCGGATCACGTCATCGAACTCAGCCGTAGCGGGACGGCCCCGACGGTCGCCGCGGTCATCGGCAGCCGGCCAGAGTCGCCGCAATTCCTGAAGTACATCGAGCGGTTCAAAGGCTCGCCGGTCGTGAAGGGAGTCCGTCGCGTGTTGCACGAGGCGGACACCCCGCCGGGGTTCTGCCTCGGCGAGCAATTCGTCAAAAGCGTTCAACGGCTGGGTGAACTTGGATTGAGTTTCGATCTGTGTCTGCGGCCGACGGACCTCGCCGACGGATTGGCGCTCAGCGAAAAATGTCCCGACACGCGGTTCATTCTCGATCACTGCGGCAACTGTGATCTGAAAGCCTTCCGGCCGAAGCTGGACACCGGCAAGCCTGCGGCTCACACTGCCGACGATTTCAAGCGGATCATTGAACGCCTCGCGAAACGACCGAACGTGATTTGCAAGATTTCCGGGATCATCGCAGAGTTGCCCGCCGGAGGGGATGCGGAGGATCTCGCGCCGGTGATCAACACGTGCCTGGACACCTTCGGACCGGACCGCGTGGTCTTCGGCAGCGACTGGCCGGTCTGTCTGCTGGGTCGTCCGCTGCTGACGTGGGTGACCTTCCTGAAGCAGATCATCGCCACACGCCCCGCCGAAGAGCAGGCGAAGCTCTGGTCTGGTAATGCGACGAAGTATTACGGGTTGAAACCAGCGTGATGCTGTTGTTGAAGTTGTAGGGTGGGCTGTGCCCACCACAGCCGTTCAACGTGGATGGTGGGCACAGCCCACCCTACAAAGACTCATTGCGCGAGCCACACGAGGGTGGTGAGGACGGCGACGCCTGAGAGGAGCAGGACGAGGGCGTCGGAGCCGTCGCCTGCCGATCGGATTTCGTGATGGAATTCACGGAGGATTTCCGGCAGACGGCGGAGTGTCGCGCCGCCGCTGGTTTCGATCACGCTGGTGTTGAGGAATCGGATCAGCTGCGCCAAACCGCGTAGAGGAAAATTCACGCCGAATCGCAACAGGTCGGGCACGGACAGCCGCTGTTCGCCGAGTTGTCGGATCGCCGCGAACGCGGCCCCGAATCGCTCGCGCTGCTCGACTGGCCAACCGGCGATGATCCACCCGGTCACCATCGCGGCGAACACGAGGCACGCCAGCGCAGGAGATGTTCGACCGAGAATCTGTAACAGCAATTGTTCCGAACATGCCAAGCTGACGATCAGTCCTACCGGAGCGCAGCACAGCACAATCCCCGCCGCGGTTTGGGCCGTTGCCATTCCTTCTACGATCGGTTGCGGTAACGCTGATCGCACCCCGGCTGCGAAAGCCGCCGCGATGAGCATCACGGTGACTGTGCTGACGGGTAATCGGCCAAAAGGCCGCGTGGGAACTGTTTCTGGCGTCAGATCCGCGGACGAGGTTGCGGTGTCAGCCAGTGCAGGCGGAGCTTCCACGGTGATGGTGGGTTCGTCTTCCCACCACCAGCTGCCCGCACTGATACCGAGTCCACACCCGAGCAGGACGAACAGCATCGCCAGGCCGCGTGGTGCAGTCAGTGAAGCGGAACCCGGTGTGGACGACGGGGATGGGACGGCAGCCGGGGTCGTCGCACGATGCGGATCACTGCCTGTGAGAATGTCCAACCAGGGCGGCGCAGGATCCGGCTCGGTATGAGTAGCAGCGGCGACGGATGTTCTGGTCACGCTCCAGAACCACGTTGCCAGGGAAAGCGAACCGAGCATGATCGCGGCTGCCCAGACGCGCTCGAGATCCTCGCCGGTGGTCAGCGGCCCCAGAGCGAGGCTGAACTGAGCGGCACTGAGATACGCCACCCGCACGCGCAGGTCGGGCGTGAATAGCGCGAACCAGGCACAGAGCAATGCCGACACGAGCGCGGCGCTGAGAATCAGATTGGTCATCGGCGGTGATGCCGACCACCAGCCGCGGTGCAGGTCACTCCACCGGTGTCCCAACGCGAAGACTCCGAGCCCCGTGGACAACACCCACGCGCCGGCGGGGAAGCGGTACTGCGTGTCGAAGTTCACACACAGCGGAAACTGCCCGGTGCGAATGAGAACCCCCAGCCAGCTCCAGAGCGCAACGAACATCGCCGTCGCCGGTCGCATCGTCGCGAATTCGTGTCCGCGGGCCGGGTCGCCGTAGACCGCGATCGTGGCGTCGCCGAGTCCCGCGCACCCGGCGACGATGGCCATCACCAGCACGACATCGCAGAGCGTCTGCGACAGCCACTGCGTTCGCGCGCCCAGCCATGTGCCGCTGGGCGCGATCATCATCGGCAGAACGAACGACACAAACGCGGCGATCACAGTGATGCCCGCCAACCCCCAGACAGTTTCCGACCACCACCAGAACGGAACCACGGCGGCAACGAGCATCGTTAACAGGGCTGACGAGGATGATTCCTCGTTCAACAGGATGGTTGTGGTGCTGATGATGACCATCAGGGCAGCGACCATGACCAGCGAGAACCGATCAGCGGACCACGCGAGGCGATCGCCCGGCAGCAGTGATTCTGTGGCGTCGGTTGCCTGCGAGAAGGCGAGTGTCGGCGTGGCGTCCATCACAGCCAGACCGAGACACCCCGCCGCCATCAGCAAGGTCGTGATGACAACAACACTGCGCCGAAACGAGGGACGCTGGCCGTTGCTGACGAGCAGCAGCCCCGCCGCGCACCACGGCAATATGATCAGGAGCGCGAACAGCACGCCGATCATGATGGCGACCGATCGGCAGAAGTTGTCGTGATGATCGGACGTCGTTCAATCAGCAGTAGTGGGCGGCTTCCGAGGACGATCACGATCGTGCTGATCACTCGCGCGGCTTGAGAATCGTGCCAAGACCCGCAGGCGGCGATCCCCACCGCCAGTCCCACCGCGGCGAGAGCCCATCCGCGGGCGCGTGTCACTGCCTCTTCGGCGATCAGGCCGAACACGGTGCCCCACACCGCGATGACGGTCGCCGTCGCGAAGAGCGCCAGCAGCAACGGCAGGGTCATAGGGCGGCGTCCTCAGGTCGGGAAGTTCGATTGCCGGTGAGAACAGCGATTCCCGTGATGATCGTCAGCCCCCACAGCGGCCAGGAGGGTTGTGGTGCCTCCCCACGTGGCGACCAGTGTCGGGCGAGAAATTCGCGGGTAGGAAACGTTCGCTGATGGCGGAGCGTGTTGTCCCTGGCTGATTCCACGAGCAATGCCTGCCGGCAGACGCTGATCATCAGCACTAGCATCACTACCGCCGCCGTGCCGACAAACCACGGCTGCGGCATGGTCAACGGCGCGTCGGTCTCAGTGCGAGCGGTTTGTTCACAGCGGGCGACAAGCACACCGACGAAGACGCAGGCCACCGCGGCTTCCGGCGCGTTCAATGATGCCAGGAGCACGCCGCCCAGGACGACGGCGGCGACACAGACCCAGCGCTGCCACGGCCAGGTTCGCAGGCTGATCCCGGCGACCGCAGTGATCAGGAGTGCGATCAACGCCAGCCAGAGTGTTGCGGTGGACTTCTCCGCATTCACGTCTGCAGGCGTCATCCGTGCGGCAAACACGATCAACCCCGCCAGAATCACGGCGAGCCCGGTCCACGCCCCGTGTTCGCGCAGGTCAACGGGCTTCCAGACCAGCGCGGTGCCGATCCACAGCGCTCCCAACGCCCACAACCACCATGGCCAGAGACCCGCACCATCCATGTCCCGCTCCGCACGTCACACCACGTCTCGGGAATCTTCCCGGATTCCGCCCACGACTGCAACGACGGCGGTGATACGAAACCGTTGACGTTCCGGGCTTCAAGCGGATAGCGTGCATCAGACAGGAGCGACAACATGAACCCGTTTATAGTTCACGTCACTGTCACAGCAGTGATCGTTGTTGGGCACATCGG
>DASRYX010000176.1:0-1883 GCA_035686985.1 Planctomycetaceae bacterium
CCGCGGAACTCAAGGCCGTCATCTTTCAGCATACGTGGTTCAAGGTCGGCGGGAATTATCCGGGAGAATCCACGCCGGAAGACTTCGCGGAGCTGGCGGCGCGGCATCCCGACGTGCCGATCATCTGCGGTCACACCGGGGGAGACTGGGAACGCGGGATTGGCGCGATTCGGCATTTGAAGAACGTCTACGCTGATCTTGCCGGTTCGGATCCCGTTGCGGGGTACACCGAGATGGCGGTGCGGGAACTCGGAGCCGATCGCGTGATCTACGGCAGTGACGCCGGCGGCCGAAGTTTTGCTTCCCAGCTCGGCAAGGTTTACGGAGCGGACATCCCCGACGCGACAAAACAACTGATCTTTTGCGACAACTTGAAGCGACTGATGACGTCGATTCTACAGGCGAAGGGAATCAAAGTATGAGCGGTGGGATTCTTCTCTCTCGCCGGACGTTTCTGCAGGCCACAGCGCTGGGAACCACTGCGCTGGCGGTATCCGCGGCAGCCGAGCAGGTTCAGACAAGCGGTCTGATCGACACCAACGTTTCCGTCGGTGCCTGGCCGTTCCGGCATCATCGGCTGACCTCCACTTCGGCACTCGTCGAAAAGCTTCGTGGTCACGGCGTGACGGAAGCGTGGGCAAGCAGCTTTGAAGCACTGCTTCATAAGGACATCAGCAGCGTCAACGCGCGTCTTGCCGAGGAATGCGGGCAAGATGCCGCCGGACTGCTGGTACCGATCGGGGCGATCAACCCGATGCTGCCCGGTTGGGAAGACGACCTGCGACGTTGCGCGGAGATGCATCGCATGCCGGGGATTCGCCTGCATTCGAATTATCATGGCTACAAGCTCAGCGACCCGGTCTTTGAACGCTTACTAACGTCGGCGACCGAGCTTGGGCTGTTCGTGCAGATCGCCATCATTATGGAAGAAGAGCGGACGATCCACCCGCTGGTCAACGTTTCGCCTGTCGATACGGTGCCATTGATTGATCTGTTGAAGGTCAATCCGCGTGCCCGAGTCCAGTTGCTCAATGCTTTTCGGACTGTGAAAGGCGAAGCGGTGCTGAAGCTCGCCGCGGCGGGGGTGCGATTTGAAATTGCGATGCTCGAAGGCGTGAACGGCGTCGCCAACCTATTAGAAAAGATGCCGCTGGAATCGTTGTGCTTCGGCTCGCATGCGCCGTTCTTCTACTTCGAATCCGCCAAACTGAAGTTGCAGGAATCGGAACTGGGCGACGCACAGCATCGGGCCGTCTCTTTTGAAAATGCGCGCCGCTTTCGCCAGATCGCTCATTGATACGGAGCTTCATTTTGTTAATTGGCAGAAGTCGTCTGCTGGCGCTCTCGGTATTGCTGGCCGTCGTCAATATTGGTTCGGCGTCGGAGCCGAAAACGATCTTTTCGACGCCGGACAAAGACGCCGTCAAAGAGGCGTTGCCGCGCGTGCCTCCCACAGCACCTGCAGAAGCGGCGAAGACGTTCCGCGTGCTGGATGGCTTCCGCATGGACCTGCTTGCGGCGGAACCGTTGGTCGCCAGTCCGGTCGCAATGACCTACGATGAAAACGGTCGGGCTTATGTCTGCGAGATGCGCGATTATCCGTACACCGATAAGGCGAAGCACAAGCCGAATCAGGAAAACCCGACCGACGCGCCGATCGGGCGCGTGCGACTGCTCGACGACACGGACGGCGATGGCGTGTTCGACCAGAGCACGATTTTTGCGGAAGGCCTGTCGTGGCCCACCGGCGTCGCGTGCTGGAAGGGTGGCGTTTTTGTCGCGGCCACGCCCGACATCTGGTACCTCAAAGATCATGACGGCGATGGCAAGGCCGATGAACGCCGCAAGGTGCTCACTGGCTTTCGCAAGCTCAACGTGCAGGC
>DASRYX010000177.1:0-8097 GCA_035686985.1 Planctomycetaceae bacterium
CAGGTGCGCACGATCGAGGCCAATCCGGTGTTGCAGCGATTGATGCCGATCACGAAGCCGCGTGTCGCCGCACCGCCCATGACCGGGACAGAAGCCGCCGGGTTGCAAGGCTGGATGTGGCAACTCACCACCGAGGGTGCGCGGCAGACATTCCTGCAATTCGCGACCGATGCCGAGACCAACCGGGCCATCTGGTCGGTCCTGCCCGGAGCAACGTGGGCGATTGAGGGGGAACCGAAGCCCGGGGCGACGGTGTGGGCTCAAGGTCAGCCGGCGCGAACCGGCGATGACGAGTCCAAGAGAAACATTCCATTACTGGTTCATCAGCATTATGGACTCGGGCAGGTGGTCTGGCTGGCAACGGACAGCACGTGGCGGTGGCGATTACGGGCCGGTGACCAGTTTCATCACCGCTTCTGGGGACAGCTCGCGCGCTGGGCGGCGACCACGAAGTTATCGGCCGGGAATGAGTTCGTGCAGTTCGGAACGTTGCGTTCGACATACGCCGTCGGAGAAGCCGTAACCGTGCAAGCCCGCTGGTCTGCCGGATTCGCCCGGCAACATCCCGACCGTCAACCGAAAGTGGAACTGTTCCGGGACGAGCAACCCCTGGATGCCCGCGAACTCGTGCGGGATGACAAGCGGCCGTTGATCTCGGCGGCGGAGTGGACCGACTTGTCACCGGGGGACTATCGCGCGCGGCTGGTGATCGAAGGCGTCACGCCAAAGCCGGCGGCGGTGGAAACAGAGTTTACGGTCGCCGCGCCGCGGGGAACCGAAACGGCCGATGTCACCGCGGACGCCGCCTTTCTGGAAAACCTCGCACAGGCATCAGGCGGGCGGATGTTTCGGCTCGACCAGCTGGCCGCGCTGCCGGAAGTGTTTCCGGCGTTTGCGGCCGTCTCGTCGCTGCCGGAAGAGCGTCCGCTGTGGGATCGCTGGCCGATGCTGGCCCTGCTGGTGATGCTGCTTTCGGGGGAATGGTGGCTGCGGCGTCGCTCGGGCCTGGCGTGAAATCCGTTTCCGTCGCGCTGAAACGGGAAAAATGTCTCACTGACAGAATAAATTTGGCTTTGTGTCGCGAAACGGCATCACGGGGCGAATTCGCAACGTAGGCTGTGGTTATGGCCCTGTGAACAGCGGCCGTTCTCGATCACCGGCGATGCCCGGGACGGTCGAGTGGACACGTCCTGTTGCTCCGTGACAGCGATGGTCGCACGTCATTTCCGGATACGAGGTTCGCGGGCCATGTTCACGTGGATTCTTTCCGATGCTCCGGCCGCTGCTCAACAGCTGCGGCAGTTGATGGCGCAAGCCGGTCACCATTGTCCCGCGGAAAACCTGCTCCAGATGGAGCAGCTGCCGCACCTGATGGGCGCCGAACCCGATCAGCAATCGCTCCTGCTGCTGACGTTGTCACCGGATCCAAGCGCGGGTCTGGAAGCGCTTCACCAGCTGCGCGCGCAATTGAACTGCAGCGTGATCGTGGTGGGACCACGCGATCCGTGCTTGATTCTGGAATCGATGCGCGCCGGTGCTGACGATTATGTCGATGAAGCCGACGCTCTCGAATTTGAACTGCTAACCGCCTTGCAGCGCCGGGCCGCCCGTCAGGGAGGGCAGCGGATCTCGCACGGAAAACTGATTGCCGTCACGGGGGCCAATGGCGGCAGCGGCCGCACTGTCGCCGCGGTGAACCTGTCGATCCTGCTGGCCAAAGCCCAGGGTCGCAGCTGCCTTGTCGATCTCGACCCGGGCGGTGGTGCTTGCGCCTCCATGCTGAATCTGATCGGCGCGCAGACGATTCTCGATCTCTGCCAGTTCTCCGATAAGCTCGATCGCCACATGCTCGAGCAGTCGCTCGTCCTGCATGAATCCGGCGTCAGCGTGCTTCCCGGCGCCGGCGAAATTGTTCCAGCAAGCCTGTTCGAAGGGGAACTGATCGACCGCGTGGTGTCCGCCGCCCGCACACTGTTCCCCTCGGTCGTGATCGACCTGCATAACCTCGCCGACGAAGTCCTCGTGAAGCGGCTGCTCGCCCACGATGTGACCCTCGCGCTCGTCACGCGGCTCGATTTCAATTCCATCTGCAGCACCGGGCGGACGCTCGAGTACTGGGACCGCTGTGGACTTTCACGCAAACGGATCATTCTCGTGGCGAACCGTCGGGGACAACCCGGCGAGATGCCGCTGAAGGAAGTCGAACAGGCGCTGGCCCTGCGAATTCAGCACTTCCTGCCGGACGATCCGGCGCTGGTGAACCGCTCGATTAACCACGGCATCCCGCTGGTGATGGATGAGCCCCATGCTCCGCTGGCGAAGTCGTTGACCGAACTCTCGCTGACGCTGCTCGGCGACGCCGCTGTCCGGTCCGCGTCGCCCGAGCGAACCAGGGAAAGTTTGTTCTCGCCTCAACGGCTGGCGTCGCTGCTGTCGCGTCTGACCTGATCACGCAGAAACAAGCACAGCTCTTTCAACCGGACAGTGCGGCACGGGTGCGTGCCACCAAGGCGCTGTCGTTATGCCCGGTCCCTTTGAGATTGAACACCGACAGCGCGAGAAACAGCGGCCGCCAATGCGGGCTGAGATGGTTCCAGTCTTCGAGAACCGCTGAGCTGAACTTGTAATCGTGCGCGTCGCGACCTTTGAAGAACACCAGCCGCCGGGCGGTATCAATCACCTCCTGTGGATTGCCACCGGCTTGCAGATAACCCTGCAGCTTGCGCGCGGCTGATAACCCGTCACGCGAGACATCGGCAAACACAGCGTCCAGGCTGACGTCGGTCGTCACCGCGTGATTGGCGACATCGGCGATTGTGGTGGGCTTCAGCGCACCCCGGCGTTCCGCGGCCTGTCGGAACAGTGCGGTGAACGAGCACGCCTGCAGCAGTAGTCGCTTGCGGAGCGCTTCGTCGCCAACGTTCTGCCACAGATAGTGCAGCGCGTTCGCGGTGGTCAGCCCGTGCAGGCTGACGATCCCCGGTTGCCGCATCAACAACTCACCGGCCGCAACGAAATTCCCGTCCCAGATCGCGACCGCGTCCGCCCCGCTTCCGAGAGTCTGCACCGCGGCTGTGGCGGCGTCGGACGCTGACGCCGTGCGGGCCAGCGTGATGAACTCCTTCGCGGTCGCTTCTTCGACCTTGCCATGCAGCCATCCCGCGGGGATCTTGTCGATCACCGAAAGATTCTGCCGCCATGGTCGATCCGGATCGAGATCGCTGCTCGACGGATTCGGTTCATCCACATGGTTCAGCATGGCGAAGGTCAGCGAACGCATGACCGGCTCGGCGAACTCCCAGCCGATGACCTGCAATGTCCGCCACGCATTCGCGAGATAGATCGCCTTATGTCCGATCGAACGGAAGTCACGGGCGGCGTACTGGGCAAACAGCTCGAAGACCTCGCTCGCCGGCAAGGTCCGCACGATGCCTGCCGTCGCGACATCGGCTTGTTCGACGTCCCAGCGATCCATCGCCGTGATGAAGGCCTGCCGGGCGTCCGCCGCGGAGGGAACTTTGCTCTCGTCGACCGCCGTCATCCGCCAGCCGGACTTCTGCGATTCCTCAGCTTGCGCGGATTTGAAGTAGTCGAGCGCCCAGAACAACGGCAACCAGCGTTCCGCGTCGGGGCCGGAGAGGCTCGCAAGATGACACGAATTGACGACCAGCACGCTATGAAACTTGAACCCGACCGCCGGTCGCGGCTGCACATTGCGAACACCCGCGAGGAAGAGCGCCCCCAGCACCTGGCGGTATGAAGCCGAACCGTTGCGGATGCGGGCAGCGACTTCTTCGAGTAACCGGCTTCGCGGCGTGTCTTCGACCAGTCTCGTCAGCGGTTCGAGTTCATCACCGACAGCGACCAGCCGCCGATCCAGTTTCGCCTCATCGGCGTTCACGCGCGGCAGGGTGGTGAGAAATCCCCAATCCGCACCCAATGTGAGACCGCTACCGACAGCGGCGGTTTGCAGAAACTGACGACGACTCGCGAGCGGCGACATGGTGAACTCCTTACGTGCGGAGCGGCGGACGAGGATTTCATTATATCACCCCCAACTCAACCCGCCGCGATGATTTCCGCCGCACGCCTCCGGTCCCCTCTCCCTGCAGGGAGAGGGCTAGGGTGAGGGGGCGAGTCATCACCCGCGGTCTATCGTCAGCCGCCCTGTCACAACCGCCTCGGTGATCGACCCCTCATCCGCCTTCGGCACCTTCCCCGAGGGAGAAGGGACCATGACCAGTTCACTTCTTCGGGCGGAAGGCTTTCATCCGGTCTTCGTGCGTTGTGAGATACGGGCCTTCCAGCAGATCGATGCAATACGGGATCGCGGGGAAGACGGCGTCCAGGCATTCGCGAATGGCTTTGGGCTGCCCGGGGAGATTGATGATCAGGCTCTTGCCGCGGATGCCGGCGGTCTGCCGGGAAAGAATCGCCGTCGGGACTTTCTGCAGTGAGACCTGCCGCATCAGTTCGCCGAAACCGGGCATCATTTTCTGGCAGACGGCGGCGGTCGCCTCGGGGGTGACATCACGCATCGCGGGGCCGGTGCCGCCGGTCGTGATGACCAGACAGCACTGTTCCGCGTCGCACAGCTTTTTAAGCGTGTCTTCGATCAGCGGCTGCTCGTCGGCAATGACACACGAGACGACCGCGAACGGTGATGAGAGGATTTCCGCCAGATATTCCTTGATGGCGGGGCCGCCGCGGTCTTCATACACGCCCTGGCTGGCGCGATCCGACACGGTGACGACGCCGATGTGCGCAACGCGCGGTTCGCTCATGCCAGCACCGCCTCCCGCAAACCGTGATGCCGTCGCGCGGCGGCGATCAACCGCGACAACCCGGCGACACTCGGTTGCGACAAGCCACAGCGCAGACCGATCACGCCCTCAAACGGCGACAACGCCGTCGCGGCGATGATGCCATCAATATCGAGCGTGCCCGATCCCGGTTCATATCCACCCGGGAAATCCGCGAGTTCAACGTGTCCGAGGATCGACGCGTGACGGTGCAGGTAATCAACAACATCCATCCCCGCCGCCGCGAGACGGTAAGTATCGACGGAAAGACGGCAGAGTGGATGATTCACTTCGTGGACGATCTCGGCGAACCATTCGTACCAATCGCGATGTGCAAGATCAGTAACCAATGGTTCGACCAGCATCACAATTGGAGCGGTTCGTGGGACACTTCGATTTAGAGACTGAACGACTCGTCGCCGACCATCGGATGTCGTCAATCGATTGAAAAGGAAGGCATTTGCAATCGATTGATTTCGCCACGCGACACCGATTCTGGCCATCTCGTCGAATATCGCGTTTGTCGACGGGAACGGGTCCCAACAATGTTGCGCAGGTCCCAAGACGATTCCACGGATACTTGCGGCGAGAGCGAAATCATCCTGCTCCGCTGTCGAATTTCGCATCATCCACGGATCCGCGAACGCTGCAAACCCCGCGTCGGCGGCGACGTGGAGTTGAGCCACGACATCATTGCCGCATTGGGTCTCCCACAATCCCGGTTCCGGCGCCCATTTCCACGGGCGGCGTGACGGTGATGGTGACGTCGGAGTCGCCGCGGACAAGACCAGCGGCGTGAAGGCCGTTGCCGCGGCGGCCTGCAGGAATTCACGGCGAGTGGGGGCGGTGTGGCTCATGCCGATAGCGTCAAATGTCGCACGGCGTGTGTCAAGGATCAGCGAGCCCGGAGCGCAAGCGACGGGTTCCGTGATCAGAGACCCGGCGCTGGCGCTTCGGGCTTGTTCAATGCAAGAAGCCCAGGGATCGCAATCCCTGGGCTTCAGTGCGTCATTCCGTCAGGTCACGTCGCGGTTACCGGAGCAGCGACAGAACCTGTTGCGGGTTCTGGTTCGCGATGCCGAGAACCGAGATGCCCGCCTGGCTGAGAACCTGGTTCCGTTGCAACGCGGCGGTTTCTTCCGCGAAGTCGGTGTCCACGATCTGGCTGCGGGCTTCGGTGATGTTTTCCAACGCGACACCCAGGGTGCTGATGTTGGTTTCGATCACGTTTTTCTGGATCGAGCCGAGACGACCACGCAGCGAGGTCACGCGGTTCAGGGCCTGATCGATGATGTCGGTCAGATCCTTCGCCGGGATCTTCGTTCCTGAGCCCGTGAGCCCGTTGCGGAGATCGATCAGGCTCTTGCCACCGGCCGAACCGAGTTCATACAGCTTGCCGGTGAGACCACCGAGACGAGCCGTATTCACCGCTTCAATCCCGAGGCCGACCTGACCGGCTTGCGTCGCTTCCTGACCGATCTGGAACAGCGAACCCCCACCGGCGATGTTGACCGTCGCCGTCGTGTTGGCGAGATTGTTCGCCGACTTGAAGGTCAGGTTCGCATCGAGGGTGCTGGTGCGGATCGAGGCCTTGAGGCCACGACCGACGGCCGCTTGCCCGTTGATCGTCACGGCGATGTCGGTGCCCACGTCGCGGTTGGCGACGGTGGTGGCGTCATTCAGCGTCGTGGCGAACGAACCGGTGAGAACGTTGATCGACACCGCTTCCTGGCTGCCGAAGTTGTTGCTCTTGAGCACCAGTTCCGCATCATCGCCGGTGCTGAGAGCGGTCGATGTCGCGGCGGCGACCACGCCGGCGTCTGACGTATTCGCCCGCAGGTAGGTGCTGGCGGTGGCGTCGTTGTTGATCAACGTCGTGATGTCCGCCGCGGTCGTGGTGATGTCACCGGCCGAGTTGGTGGCGAGGTTGATGGTGATCGTGCGATCGCCGTTGCCGTTGGCGGCCCCGACCGTCACGCCGAGGGCGGCGCTGTTGCTGCCGGGGTCGGCGAAGACCACGGACAACGTGCCAGCGGTCCCTTCTTCCCGGGCATCGACGAAGCGGACACCACCCGCGACGGCGTCATTGCCGCCGGCGAGGTTCGTCGCCGAAAGCGCCGTGTCGATGGCCCGTGTGCCGGCCCCCCCTGCGGTCGCCAAAGCCTGGAAGGCCACGGCACCGGCCGAGGTGTCGGTATTCAGGAAGTTCACCAACTGCGCCGTCGTCGTACCGGCAGCGCGAGTGATGGTGATATTGTTGCCGCTGACGCTGACCGAGTTCGAACCGCCCGAGGCGATCGACACCGAGAGGTTGTTCCCGGCGAAGCCCGCGGTCGCGGCGGTGAAGGTGATGTTATCCGCAGCCGCAGCGGTGACCCCGCCCGACAGGTTACCAGCGGCGACGTTTGTGTTGATCGCCGTCGTACCGGCACCGGACGCGGTCGCCAACGCCTGGAAGGCGACGGCACCGGCGGAGTTATCAGTGTTGAGGAAGCTCACCAACTGCGCGGTCGTCGTACCGGCGGCGCGAGTGATGGTGACGTTATTCCCCGTCACGCTCACCGAGTTCGAACCACCCGAGGTGACCGAGACGTTGATGTTGTTGCCAGCGGCACTGGTCGCGTTGGACGTGAACGTGATGCTTTCAGCCGTGACAGCGGCGGCACCGACAACACCCGTTCCTGCCCCGCCCACTTGCGTCTGCGCGGCGGCGGCGAGTCCACCCGTACCGTTGTTGCTGGTCGCGGTGAACGTCTTGCCGGCGATGGCGTTGATCGCGTCGCGGACGAGGTCGGTCGTGTTGGCCGTGTTATCGAGCAGACCACCGGCATCGGTGGCCAGATTCACGGTGATCACGTTGCCCGACAGGGTGGCCGACAGCGCCGAGCTGTTCGCACCCGGATCAACGAACTCGATCTGCAGGGCGTTACCGGCGGTCCCGGCGGCATCCGACGTTACCGTCAGAACGCCAGTGCCTGCCGTGGAGAACGTCCCTGAGGCCGCGACCGCACTTGCAGCCGCAACCGTCGTCGCGGTGCGGGTCGCTGCCACAGCCGTGACCGCACTGGCGGATTGAGCGGACACAGTCGCCGCGACAGCGGCTACAGGCGTGCCACCACCGACCTGCACACCGGCTTTCAGCGTCGCCGCGACACCGGTCGCATCAGCGACGGCGTTGATCGCGTCGCGGATGTTGCCGACGGTGCTGGAACCGCCGAGGTACAGCACCTGGTTGCCGTTCGAGCCGGCGACTTCAATGGTCGTCGCGGTCGACAGGGTGCCGCCGTTGTAACGC
>DASRYX010000178.1:0-8473 GCA_035686985.1 Planctomycetaceae bacterium
GGTATTGCTGATGCTCGAGCGCCATCGGCACGCCGTCTTCCGTCCACGCGGTCACCATCAACTCCGGCGGCAACGAAGGCTCATCGACGATCAGCGAGTGATAGCGCGTCGCGAGAAACGGATTCGTCACCCCGGCGAATAGCGGTGTGTTCGCGTGCCGCACCCATGAGGTCCGACCATGAACCGGCTCATTCGCACGAATGACACGGCCGCCGAATGCCGCCGCGAGCGATTGATGGCCCAGACAAACCCCCAGCATCGGAATCGACGGTCCAAGTTCCCGCAGTAGTTCAACCGAAACACCAGCTTCGTTCGGACTACGCGGCCCCGGTGAAATCACGACCGCTGCGGGGTTCATCACGCGGACTTCATCCACGCTCACTGAATCATTGCGGACGACGTGCGTTTCGCACCCCAGCTCACACAAATAGCGAGAGAGATTGAACACAAAGCTGTCATAGTTATCGATGAGCAGAATCATGCGAGTCAATCAGCGATAAGCTTGGGTGCCAGGCTTGCAGCTTTGGGCAAGCATGCCTTTTGAGAACGTCTGTCTGCTCCCTAACCGGGGAGACTGTCCGGAACTAGCATTGACGGAAGTCCCTGGATTTCGGCTGGTATTCGGGCGTGTACTTCGCCGAAGACCGTGGATGAATTCAAAGATGGATATCAGTGTATCGGCCCAGACGTTGTTTGAGGAGCTTATGCGGTTGGCCGGACGGCGTGCCGACAGAGGGAGCGGCAAGGGGCAACTGGTTGTGAGCCAGGGTTGGGACGATGATCGCCATGCTCCCCCCAATGGGAACTGCGTAACTTAACGCCGTGCCTTGACACATCCCGGTCACTCCGGATGTACTCACTCACGTTGATGTGACGGGATGATCGCGGCGGGAGGTTCTTCGCGGCCCGAATTGCATCGCGCCAGGGGCCGCCGGATGACTCACGAGACCACGCCCGTTCGCGTGTGGTGGATTTGCGCACTGCTGCTGTGTGCCAGCACGATCAACTACATGGACCGCCAGACGCTGTCCAATTCGTCGGAGAAAATCAAAGCCGAGTTCCATCTCGACGATGTGGTCGAAGGGGGCATCAAACGCGGCAACGAATATTACGGCCGACTGGAATGGGCCTTCGGCTGGGCGTTCGCCGCAGGGGCGACAATCTTCGGCTTCATTGTCGATCGCAGCAACATCCGCTGGCTGTATCCCGTGGTGCTCATCGCCTGGTCGGCGATGGGATTTCTCACCGGCTTTGTCGAAACCTACGCGGCCCTGTTCACGTGCCGGCTGTTTTTAGGACTGTTCGAAGCCGGTCACTGGCCGTGTGCTCTAAAGACCACTCAACGACTGTTACCACCGGGCAAACGCACGCTGGGCAACAGCGTTCTGCAAAGCGGCACGGCGATCGGGGCCATCATCACACCGCTGATTCTCAAAGCGTATTTGTCGACCGATACCGGCAGCTGGCGACCGGCGTTCAAGATCATCGGGCTCATCGGCTTCGGCTGGGCCGCGCTGTGGTGGTTTACGATTCGCGGTGACGAATTAAAACCCGAGCCGCCAGAACAGAACCCGCACATGCCCGGCGCGAACTTTTTCAAGACGGTGTTCAGCCGGCGGTTCCTGACGCTGCTGCTGGTGGTCAATCTGATCAACATCTCGTACCACTTTTTCCGCGTCTGGCTGATGGGATTCCTGCAGAAGAGTCGCGGTTACACGGAGGCCGAAGGGCTCGACTTCGTCTTCTGGTTTTACATCGCGAATGATGTCGGCTGTATCACCGCCGGAGCGACAACCGCCTGGCTCAGCCGCAAGGGCTGGTCACCGGCGCTCGGCCGCGGTGTGACGTTCGCTGGTTGTGCGCTGCTGGTGGCGATGGCCGGATTCTTACCGTTCCTTGAGCGCGGATGGCCGTTGTTCATCGTGATGATGGTTGTCTCGATGGGCCTGCTGGGACTCTTCCCGTGTTACTACGCGTTCTCACAGGATCTGTCGCGAACGCATCAGGGCAAGGTCACCGGGCTGCTGGGCACCGCCGCGTGGCTGGTCGTGTCACCGCTGCACGAACTCTTCGGCAAGTGGAACGATTCCACCGGCCGGTATGACATCGGTCTCGCGGTCGTCGGCATGTTTCCGCTGGTCGCCGTGGCGTGCCTGGCCATCGGCTGGCGCAGCGAACCGGAACGTACGACGTAGGATCTCTTGGGAGGGCGAAGTTCCCGCTGAGCCGCGAGCGCTTCAGCACGCTTTGCCTCCAAGCGGCTCAGCGGGAGCTTCGCCCTCCCAGACGCCAAGAAAAGCGTTACGGCGCGACGTCGAAGCAGACGGCTTCCGTGCCGTTGCGGACGAGCAATTTTCCGTGCGCGACGACCGGGTGATTCCATGTCGTCCCTTCCACCGCCTTGATGCGGGCCTGCTCTTCAAACTTTTTCGGGGCGGCCTTCACCAGCGTGACGTCACCTTCTTCAGTAGTGACGAGCAAGGTGTCGTCGTGCAGCAGAATCTGGCCGTATCCATAGCGTCCGCCCTTCCACTTCGTTTTGCCGGTTTCGACATCAATGCACGTCAGAATGCCATCGTCGAGACCATACACGAAACCGTCGTGCAGCACGGCGTCGTTGAATTTCAGTTTGAGCTTATTCGACTTCCAGACTTCATCGACTTTCCATTTGCCGTCCGGTGCCGCGCTGAGAGACAGCCGCGCGGAGCCCACACCGTAACCGTTACCGATCAGCAGCGATTGCTCGTCAATCCGGATGGGTTGGGCCGCGTTGACCAGCGGCATGTTGGTCCATTCTTTCTCCCACAGCAGTTTGCCATCACTGAGATTGAGCCCGCAGATGCCGAGGCCGTGGAAGACGAGAACCTGCCGTACGCCGCCGAGGCTTTCCACACGGGCACCGCAGTAACTCGCGGGAAAGCTGCCGGAGGTCCAGCGGATGTCGCCCGTCATCCGGTCATACGCGATGACTGATTTCCCGCGTTTGTCGTCGAGCTTGCCGCCCGGAATACAGATGACGAGATCATCGACGACGAGCGGCGTCGCGGACATGCCCCACTCGAGATTTTTGACCGGAGTTCCTTCTGTACCGGCGTCATTCAGAATATTGCGGGTCCATTTCCTTGCCCCGGTAGTGGTTGCCAGACAGTTCAGCACACCGGTGCCGCCGAGCGTGTAAGTCCACTCACCGACAATGACGGGCGTGCAATGCGGCCCGTTGCCGCCGTTCACCAACACGATCTGCAGCTCTTCACGGTCCGCATGCCGCCAGACCGGTTCACCCGTCGCGAGTTGGTACGCGACCACACATTCGTCACCGCCGCGCTGTTCCTGCGTAATCGCGAGATCACCCAGCACCGAGAAGGACGACCAGCCCAAACCAATCGGATGCCGCCAGACTTCCTGCAGCGGCTTATCGGCCCAGTCCTTGCGAAAACCTGCGCCGCGGATGATGCCGTCGCGCAGGTTACCGCGGAAATCGGTGGAATCATCGTCTGTCGCTGCCGGAACATTAGCCACGGGCGTCTCGGTGGTCGCTTCAACCGGTGCCGGGGCCGGAATCGACTGCCGCTGCAGATACTCGGCGGCTTTCTGCCGCGCGGAGGGCGTCCAGCGATATTCGAGCTTGGGGATCATGTCACCGTCGGAACCGTCCAGCCGGAAGACGCTGAGAAAGACCACGAACATCGCCGCGATCAGTCCCCACGCGCTCGCGCGGACGGCCATCGTCCACCCGGAGAAGAACGTCCACCAGATCGCGAACGCAAACAGCGTGGCAGGCCAGACCCAGAGGACCGACATCGCGGAGAACGTGGGATCTTCGGCGTAAACCTGCCAGAGAACAAGCTGCGCCACCACACCGATGAGCAGAATCGCCAGCCCGATGGACCAGCGGGGAAAAATCCGGGGCCGCAGGGGCGCCGTCGCAGCTGACGTCATAACCGTTCCATTGGAGTCTGACCGGCGTTCAATTCCGGTCCCCTCTCCCTGAGGGAGAGGGTTAGGGTGAGGGGGCGGAGTGCTCCCCGGTATTTGATTTCAAAATCTCACGACGGATTCAGGACGCAATCAACGACATGCACTGAAGCGTTCGTTTCCCCCTCACCCCTGCCCTCTCCCTCAGGGAGAAGGGGCCGGAGGAGAGGCCTGTCGCTCGAAAACGATGACGTGCTGCCGCGGCAGCTTGCCGATCGTTTCCTTCCATTTTAGTCCGAACTCCGGCGGCGACATCTCTTTTTTCACTTGCGCCTGAGACATCTTATGCACCAGCTTGATGGGCACCTTAGGATCTTCGCGGCGGTACTCAACGAACACTACGCGGCCGCCGGGCTTCAGCGCCTGGCTGATTTCCAGCATCATCTCGTAGGGAAATGCAAACTCGTGATACACATCGACCATCAGTAACAGATCGAGTGACGCCGGCTCCAGCTTAGGATTCTTCTCCGTGCCCAGGACGAGTTCGACCTGCTTGAGCCCGAGGCGGTTGGTTTTGTCGGCGAGGAGATCGAGCATTTCCTGCTGGATGTCGACCGCGTAGACCTTACCCGTCTCACCGACGCGGGCCGCCATCATCAGCGTGATCACGCCAGAACCCGCGCCGAGATCACACACGTGTTGACCGGGCTGGATCTTCAGCAGGTCCACCAGCGTCGACAATCGCTCTTCTTCTTCACGCTCCGGGCGGTCGAGCCAGGGGGCACCGTGAAAGCTCATCACCTGAGCGAGTTCACGGCCCATGTAGAACTTGCCTTGCCCATTCGGATCATGATCTTTGCGGAACTCATACCGCTCGTCGGCCTTCTCTTTCGCCGCGGCGGGTTCTTCGGCGAAGGTATCGCCGCCGTGGAAGACGAACCACAGGAGTCCGCTGAGGATTGCGCACCACACGCACCAGACGGTGATGGACTTTCTTGAGTGCATGGATCTCATCCTGAAGGCGACCCAGGGTTCAGAAACCCTGGGCTTCTGGCTTGTGATGGTTCAAAAGCCGCGGGCGGTGCGAATGTCGTTGAAATCACGCAGGTGGTAATCGATGCCGACGTAATCCAGCACGCGGCACAGCGACCGCACGGCGACGCCCATGCCATCCGGGCCGCTGAATCCGCCGAACTGTCCGCCGCCTTTCAAGTGGGGTTCCAGCTCGAGGAACACGCCCGGGGCACCGAGCGCTTTCATCCGCGCTTCGATCTGCGGGAGATGCTGTTTCAAATCGCGCAGAATCAGTTCGTGACCCGAGTCGCCGACATCGGCCGGAACGAAATTCTTCAACCGTTCTTCGTCGACGTGACCCGTCCACTTCTGCGTCGGATCGATGCGGTAATCTTTGATGTGCATCCAGCCGAAGACATCCCGCATCGCGACATATTCCGCCGTGCAGTCAATCGCGTTGATGTTCTGGCAGCTGATGTTCGCGCCATCGAAGATGCAGACGAGATTCGGCTTGTTTACGGCCTTGGCGAGCGCCGCCAGCAATCGACCGTTCTGTCCAACGAGGTTGGCTTCGACTTCGAGACCGAACACCAGCCCGGCCTTTTCACACGCTTCGACAATCGGACCGAGACGATCCGCCGCGGCTTGCACGTGCGGTGTCGCATCGGTTGCGGCCGGGTGATAGAACGAGAACCCACGGATCAGCTTCGCGCCGAGCGCATGCGAGGACTTGATGGTGTCCGCGACCGTGGTGTCGAGATACGTCTTCGGATCAACATACTTGTTATGTGAGCTGTCGGCCTGATCGTACAGCTTCACCTTGCCGATGCGTGAGCCGATGCTGCAGACCTTAAGGCCGTAATCATCCTGCAGCTTCGCGAGCTGCTTATATTCCGCTTCGGACAATTCCGTCACATGCTTGACGTTCCCGCCGCTGGTGAGATCAAGGAATCGCGGACTGTAATATTGCAGCCCTAGCGCGGCGAGCGATGAGAACTGCTCGACGACGGTCTTGGAGTTCGCGGCTTCATCGGCGAAGGCGGAGAGAATGATCGACGGTTTGTGGGACATCGCGGCTCAACATTTCCCGGAGAGAAGCAGAACGACCGCGCAACGGCCCTCGTCCGCGGACCTTCAATTGTTGAAAGACCGCGGGCGGGATGCAAGGAACGACCTGCCATGACGGGGTCAGGTCGCTGCGAATACCGCGTCCGGCTGCCAGGTTGTTGCAGGCACGATCTCCGTGCGGTCCATCGGTCTGGCCCGAAGTTTTCTCAGCACACTTTGAACGCCGGGATCGTTCAGAATTTCGTCCGTCAGTTGTTCTCCGCGGAGGCGATTTCCTTTCGCAGCGGTCAACCGGGCGGCGAACATCGCGCGAGCGTAATCACCGGCGGTCAACGACGGACTGACAGCATCGCTGAACGACGATGTACCGAAAATCTGCTGCGGTGTCTGCACTTTTTCCAGCAGAGATTCAGCCCAGAAGAACGGATCACTCGAACCGAGCAGGTGCCGTCCGAGCAGCAACCGAATGTCGCGATGCCGCCGATCCAGTTTCGCCACCCACCAGCGGAGCGCGATGGTGCCGACGACCATCAAGCCGCTGAGTAGAAAGAGCGGAATGCGGTAGGTGTCGAGCCAGACGTAGTTGGCTTCCCAACCTTGAAGACCTTTGAAGATCCCGCCGATCCCCTTGCTTCCCGCAGCGACGCAGATACCGAGAATCACGCCCAGCGCGATCCAGAGCAGCCACGATCGGCGGAAGAGCGCCGTCGCAATCAGGTCTGCCGTCCAGCGGATCGGAATCATCTGGGCCCGAAATCCGCCCGGACCAGTTTGAGAGTTGTCGTAGTTCCAGCCGTAACTGTGCACGGCTCCATAAGGGACAAGCGGAATGCCGACGAAGCAGAGCGCCAGCACGGAATCGCTGTCCTCAAGGCTGTCGCCCCAGTCGATTTCGCCGCGGGTTTCGATACACATTGTGCCGCAGCCGTTCATGCTGAACGTGTCCCCGCGCACCGGTTCGACGAGATTCCTCGTGTCGGTAGTTGCCCACGGTTTCACGCTCGGCTTGCAGTAACTGGGAACGGCGACCACCGCTGCTGGAGGGGGTGTCGGCACAATGCCCCCCAGCCGCGCGCGCAGCTTCTCATCCACGAAGACTTTGTCGCGGCCCCACTCCGCATACAACGCCTGCACGGCCGCACGAGTATCGGCCTGCGTCAACGTATCGATCGTCCATTTTCCGCGCGTGGCATGCTTGAATGTGATCGAGCACGCCGTTTCCGTGCCGGAGAAGAACTGCGCGCTCAGGTCGAGGAACTTCACGTTGACCTCGCTGACGGTCTCCGGCGTGGCCCGTAAACTTTTCGGATGGAGTTCCGACTCGCCGCGGAGTTCACCGAGCGACATGGCATCGAGCGCACGGCAGCGCTTCGTGATTCCCCACAGCGTGAGCGGAATGCCCACCACGGCAATCGCCGCGATGAAGGCAATGCACCCCAGCACGATCAGCACAATATCCCCGGCAGCTTCGGGGTTCTTGTGGACATTGCGTGCTACACCGCGCAAGATCGCCGCCAGCGCTACACCGCCACCGATCGTGACGGCTCCGAGGCCGACGAAGACCATCTTCACCGAACGCAATAACCAGTGGCGTTGATCCGTACCGCGAATCGATTCCGGGTCGATCAACACGAAGTATTCGCCGGCATAAACGAACAGCAGTTCGCCCGCAGCCTGATACACGCGGAAGAAGCGGGCGTTGCCACCCTGGTAGCGGGCCACGAAAAACGGCGTCATCCCGGGCGGCGAATCATCAGCGTCGCGATTGTCGTCCTTAAGCTTGTCGAGCCGCACCTGGCCTTCGCGCTTCATGCGGCCCGTCTGCAGGAGCGACAGCACGACCAGCAAAACAAAGGCGGCTCCAATCCCGATTCCGCCGAGAACCAACTCGCGCTGGCCGATGAACTCGTTGTCCATGAAAGGCTCCGAACGGACTTCCCACGGTAGAAACGATCGATTTGACAGGAGAATCCGGAAAGGTGCCCGATCCTACCGAGAGGAGGAACCGAGTTTCCAGCGATCCCATGTCAAACCATTGATGAGTCGGTTAAACTGTTTCGCTGCGAATCCGGTTCAGACTGCATCCGAGGCCCCTTTCATGACCGCGTTGTCATCGCTGCCGTTATTCCACTCACCGCTCACTCGCCGCGGGTTCCTCCAGGCGGGCGTGATGGGGACTGCGGGGCTCGGGCTGACGTTGCCGCAACTATTAGCGAATACGACGGCATCGAAGCCCGGCCAGAAAGTTCTCGCGGACAACATCATTCTGCTGTTTCTTGACGGCGGGCCCAGTCATCTTGATATGTGGGACATGAAACCCACGGCACCCGATGGCATCCGCGGCGAGTTCAATCCGATCAGCACGTCGCTGCCGGGATATCAGCTCAGCGAGCATCTGCCAAAGCTGTCGCAGCACATGCATCGCGCGACTGTCGTGCGGTCGATGCATCACACGGTGAACAACTCTCACGGAGCC
>DASRYX010000179.1:0-6857 GCA_035686985.1 Planctomycetaceae bacterium
AGCTGCGCCAAACCCAGACCGAGTTCATCAGGAACAGCAGCAGGTAGAGCCATCCCAGGCCGAAAATGACCGAGGCAGTAAGATCGGGATGATGCTCAAGCATGGTGCAACCGTTGAACCGTCAAACCGTAGAAATAAGAACCCGAAACAAACCGAACCAGCAGGGAGCGTTTACAGCGGCTGGCTGATGCCGCCGTCTTTCCGCACGCGCCAGAAGTGAATCGCAATCAACAGCGCCACGACGAGCGGGATGGCAACGCAGTGCAGAATGTAGAACCGGTTGAGCGTGGCTTCGCCGACAAATCGGCCACCCAGCAGCAGGAAGCGGGCATCGCTGCCGTTAGTGATCAGGTCAAAACCGCCGACATTCAGCAGCTGCGCTCCTGGACCTTCGTGCCCGAGAAACGGCGTGGCACGAGCCATGTTTGAACCGACGGTGATGGCCCAGATCGCCAGCTGATCCCACGGGAGCAGATAGCCGGTGAACGACAGTAGCAGCGTCAGCACGAGCAACAGCACGCCGATGACCCAGTTGAACTCGCGAGGCGGCTTATAACTTCCCGTGAGGAACACACGATACATGTGTAGCCACACGGTAATCACCATCGCATGGGCGGCCCAGCGATGAATCTCACGCATAATCCCCAGCGTCGTCACGTCGCGGAGTGCGAGGATGTCGTTGAAGGCAAATTGCAGCGTCGGCCGGTAGTAGAACATCAGCAGCACGCCGGTGATGGTCTCCACCAGGAACAGGAAGAACGTAATGCCCCCCATGCACCAGGTATAAGAGAGGGCAATCCCCTGCTGCTTGATCGACACCGGATGCAGGTGCAGGAAAAAGTTGGTGAGCATCACCACGATCCGGTTACGCCGATCGACCGGCGCCGGATGACGGAAAATGCTCTTCCAGATCTGCGAACCGCGGATGTAATCGCCGACGGACATGTTGGACGGTCACCCCGGAAAAAACGCGAAAATCAACCTAAAACTGCGATCAGGCCAGACTGCCGTCGACGAACGATGTCGCGTCGACCCACTGGCCCATTTCTTCCTGGAACTTCACACTCTTGTCGACTTCCAGCATCCCGTCTTCGGCGATCCGCAAACCGACGCGTTCCAGCGGACGCGGGGCCGGACCTTCGAAGTTCACGCCGGTAATATAAAATCCGGAGCCGTGACACGGGCACTTAAACTTCTGCTCGCCGTCGAGCCAACTGGGCGTACAACCCAGATGTGTACAGACCGTTGAAAGGGCATAGACCAAATCCTTGCCCTCGTATTGGTCAGTGTGAACAATCCAGATTCCGAACTGATCTTTCCACTTATTGGAGACCGTGTTCAGCGGATAATCACTTGCCGGACCGACCTTGAACTTTGACGGGGGCTCAACCAGCACGTTGGGAAACATGAACCGGGCGACGCCGAGTGTCGCGATCCCGGTGATGGCTCCGAGTGCGGTCCACGCCATGGCGAACGGCGTGAGGAGCGCACCCCAGGTGAACACACCTACGGCGACAAGCAGTGGACTGCCGAGCGTCGCTCCCAGGACCAGCGATGCCAGCGAAACCGCAGCGACGGTGACAATCGCCCCAAGACTGCGTCGCGCCGGTGCGGGCGCGCCCTTCTTCGCCGCTGCCGGAACCGGCTTGGTCGGCATCGGCGGAGCAACGACCGGAGCCTTGGCAGCGGGAGCGGGTGCCGGAGCGCCAGGCTTGGCGGCCCGCACCATCTCTGCGATGGACGGCAGCGGCTTCGCCGGACCAGCCGCCGCGGGAGTTGCCGGGGCGGGGGGTGTAGCAATGGATGCTGCAGCAGCCGGAGTTGCGGCCGCGGGAGCGGCCGGGGCAGCAGCACCGCCCTTCTTAGCCCGAATTGCAGCCAGAATATCGGCCGTCGAACCGGGCTTGGCAGCCGGAGCCGCTGGTGTTGCGGGCTTCGCGGGTGCTTCAGGGGCCGGGGTCGCAGCTGCCGCTGGTTCGGCGGGAGGCGGAGGTGCCGCCTCCGCTGCCAGAGCGGGCGCACCGCCTGCGGCTGCAGCCTTTTGAGCGCGGATCTTAGCCAGAATATCGGCGGTCGATGGTTTTTTTTCGTCCATAACGAACTAGCGCCGCGTGCGGACAGTCTTCACCAACGACTCGAAGTCGTGGCCAGCAACTGCCCCAGAATGTGACGTTGTTGGGATTGTTCCGACCGCCTGTCCCGCATGAAATGAATGAGGACACGACGGGTCGCAACCAATCGAACCTCGGGATTCTGGCATGAACCGTGAAAGCTGACAACCGGACCGTTCGCCCGCCCCTCCGTTTTTCTCAGATCCAAGAAATCCCGCTCGGGCTAAAGGTTGCGAACCACGCCGACATCCCTTAGGTTTCTACCGCTCGGCGGCAATTCTCTTTCGCTAACCCGATCAGTTTCACCGGTCGGCAACGATCACCGTCGGTCTCACGACTGGGAAAACAGGGGTGCTTGTGTCGAGTGCTCCAGCTCTCGCAGAGGATCGATGGGATCAGCTCGACGCGCTCATCCGTCGCGATCCGGCACGCCGCGGCTTGATCGAATCGGAGTCGGGACAGCTGCCGCTCTGTCTGAATCATCTTCGCGCCGCGATTGACCATCTTGCCCGGTTTGGCAAAACGGTCTGGTTGATCACCGGTTTCTACATCCCCGGCGCGGTACCGCCAGCGGCCGAAACGGACGGCCCTCCCGGTACGTCGCTCCTGGCCGCGGCGCTGTCGGCCCTCGGGATGAACGTCCGTATTTTGACTGACGGCGGATGCGCGGAGTGCGTCAGCTTCGTGGCCGGGCAATATGAGTTGCCCTGCGGGACCGTGATCGCCCTGCCCAACGACGTGGAGCAGGTTGACCAATGGGTGCGGGATGCGTTGCGGTCCGAACCGTCACTTTCCCATGTTATCGCCGTGGAACGCGTCGGACCGGCGCGGACAGTCGCCGACTTCGGTCGCAGTGCCGGGGGCTATCGCACGGAATTCGTCGCGCAGGTTCCGGCGGACCATCACGGCCGCTGCCACAACATGCGCGGAGTGATCATCGACGAGTACACCGCTCCGCTCCATCGGGTGCTGGAATTGTCCGCGGCAGCACGCCCGGGGCTCCGCACCATCGGCGTCGGCGACGGCGGTAATGAACTGGGCATGGGCGCGATCCCATGGCACGAAGTCCGCAGCCGCCTCGCCGGACCGGCCGCCCCGTTGATTCCTTGTCGCATTGCCACCGACTGGACGATTCTCGCTGGAGTCAGCAACTGGGGCGCGCAAGCGATCGCCGCGGGGTGTCTCGCCCGACGAGGCCGCCACGACCTGCTGGAAGCCTGGACCGCCGACCGTGAAGAACAGCGTTTGAAGGACCTCGTGCAGTCGGGTCTCGCCGTCGATGGCGTCACGCGTCTCTACGAACCAACGGTCGATGGCCTGCCGTTTCTCACCTATATCCAACCGTGGGAAGGCATGCGGCGGCTGTTTTTGCCAAAGTGATTGCTTTGATCCGCGCCAGAATCATCAGCGTTTCATTCGGACACACGCCGTTTCATTCGGACACACGCCCGCGATCTCGAGGAGGCATCGTGATCGAATTCATTTGGGATCTGTGCCAGCAATCACAACTCAGCCGATTGCGAGACCAGGCCGCCGATGCGGAACAGACAGCCAAGCAAGCCGCCTCCCGCGGTGCCGAACATCAGCAGCATCTTCGGGCGTTGGAACAACAAGTCGATCGGCTGTCTCTCACAGTCGCAGCGTTGTGTGAGCACATTATCGCATCCGGCTCCATTACTGCCGAGAAGCTCCAATGGTTAATTGACGAAATTGACCTGCGGGACGGAAATCTCGATGGCCGCTTGCGTGCTTCGCCCGTCCGCTGCCCTTCCTGCTCGCATGTGACCCACCCGAATCGCACCACATGCCTCTATTGTGGTGCCGAGCTCCAAACCACGAGCGACCAGAACCCGGCGGAATGAATTTTCTCGACCTGAAATCGACCGGTTTACTTTCGCAGTTTTGTTGACCGCTCGCTAGGATCGAAGAACCGCGAATGGTCGCGGATTTGATCCTGGCTCTGAGGACAACTCCATGCGAAAACTGTTCTTCTCCCTGGGATGGGCGGCATTGGTCGCCATCGGTGTCTCGCCCGCTTCCGCGGCGGACATCTACAAATTGCCGACGGGATCCCCCGAACTGAAATCGGCCGGTCCGCTCGCCTTCGGCCCGGAAGGCATTCTGTTCATCGGCGACACCAAGGCCGCCGCGATCGTGGCGATTCAAACCGGCGACAAGGGTGGTGCCCCCTCCGCAGCGCAATATGAAGTCGCTGATCTGCCCGGCAAAGTCGCCAAGGCGCTCGGCACGGAGAAAGCCGAGATCAAAGACCTCGCCGTCAATCCGGAGAGCGGCAACCTGTATCTTTCGGTGATGGCCAATGGCCCGCAGATCGTCAAGCTGACCGCGAACGGCGAGATCAAAGCGGTTGCGCTGAAAGACATCGGCTTCTCGCGCATCGAACTGCCCAACGCGCCGGAAGACAAGGTCACCGGTGAAGGCCCGCGGGCGCGCAATAATCGTGATGCGTCCATCACCGATATCGCGTGGGTCAACGGCCAGGTGATTGCGTCGGGCGCGATTGCCGGCAATGCTTCGTCCGGCGTGCGGGCGCTGAACTTCCCGTTCGGCGACAAGCACTCGGCGTCGAACCTCGAAATCTATCATGCCGCCCATGCCCGGACGGAAGACAACGCAATTGTCCGCACGTTCGTGCCATTCAACATCAACGGTGAGCCGTCGGTTCTCGCCGGCTTCACCTGCACGCCGCTGGTGAAGTTCCCGGTCGCGGAACTTGCCGGATCGGACAAGATCAAGGGCACCACGGTCGCGGAACTCGGCAACCGTAACCAGCCGCTCGATATGATCGCCTACAAGCAGGACGGCAAAGACTTCCTGCTGCTCGCGAACAGTGCTCGTGGCGTGATGAAGATCAGCACCGCGAACATCGACCGCAAAGATGGCCTGACGCAACCGGTCGGTGGTGGCGGCACCGCGGGCCAGGCGTTTGAACAAGTCACCGCGCTGCAAGGAACCGTGCAGCTCGACAAGCTCAGCGACACGCACGCCGTAGTGCTGCAGCAGGTCGACGGCTCGCTCAATCTGAAGAGCATTCCGCTGCCGTAACGCTGGCTCGTCATGATTGAAAACAAGAAGCCCGACATCTCGCGATGCCGGGCTTCTTTCATTTCACGATCAGTGTTCAGCGACGATTAGAACTCGCCAGTCGTCTCACCATCGGCACGGCTGCAGAGCTTGCGGATGGTGTTGAAATCCGTGTTTTCGCTCAGGAAGCGGACCGTGCCGTCGCCCATCAGGGCGTGAGCGCCGCCCACGTGCTGTGAGAACGGTTCATCGTTCGGACCGCAGTTGTTCGTCGTCCACGGGCAGGTTGACGGACCGCCGGCGGGAATCTTGTTGTTGTTGATGAGCGCGCCGCGGTTGGCCGGCGGGCCGGAGACGCCTGAACCACTGTCCGGATCGGCCCAGCGTCCCGGAGCTGACGACGGCAAGCCACCGCTGGTCGTGCCACTGGTCTGAGTCGTGTCAGTTCCCGGATACGGCGTGGGTGAGGTCCATCCATGGTACTGACCAAGCGCATAGCTGCTCGCCCAGACTTGTGCCGTCCGACCGTTCGCTTCGAACACGGCAATTGTGTTGCTGGTGCCGTCGGTACAATCGCCGATCTTGTTGTGGAAGCCGAGGAGCGAATCGCGGTCCCACGTGGTGATACACTGCGGTCCCGGGCAGGTCGTGCTGTTGCCTCGCAGATTCGTGTCGGTGACGTCCGTGTAAGCGACCGGCATGTAGTCGGTCAGGCCGTAACCGAACGGATCCGGCACGTTCGAGGCGTTGCTGGGGCACAGGAACGGCGCAATTTTCGTCGAGGCGGCCGCCTTGTTGGTCGAAAGCGCCGAGTTCGTGTAGTGCAGGCTCAGATTCATGCTATTGTACAGCGGCGCCTGATCGATGTAGGGCAGCATCTGTGTGAACGTCGACGCGGCAGTGAAGCTGCGGAAGAACGTCCCCGTGCGGCTGGTGAATTCCCCGGACGAGGGGAACTTCGTGTAGGTCGATTCATAATTGTGGCACGCGAGCCCCATCTGCTTCAGATGGTTGCGGCACTGGGTGCGGCGGGCGGCTTCGCGGGCCTGCTGCACGGCGGGCAGCAGGAGCGCGATCAGGATCGCAATGATCGCGATCACGACGAGGAGTTCGATCAGCGTGAAACCACGCTGCGAACGGCGGGCGGGGAACAACGACGGCATGAAAACACTCTCCGAGGACGAAAGTCGCACGCCTCTTGCGGGAACCAGTCCAACCCCGGGCGAGACACACCTCGCCGTTCATGGTTCCAGTAGGCGAAACGGTATCGAGCTTTTATGAGGGAATTGTGAACGCTTCCGGAATGTTTGATGAACGCTGCCGTTGTTGAGGGATGGGTTCGTGCAAAATTCATCCATCACCCGCGCACAGTGATTTGGTTCAACAATCCTTGATGCGTGCGTCCGGACGGGTCACAATGCACCGGCGGCTCGTCTCAACAGTGGCAAAACAGGATGCATGATGGTGATTGTCAGTGTCATGGCCGCATGGATCGCGTCGGCTCTCGCTGTTGTGGAAGGCCCGCAGGTTCCCGAAGGCTTCACCGTCGAAGTCGTCGCGGCCTTTCCGCAGATTCAGCGACCCATCTTTGCCCACTTCGATGACGTCGGCCGGCTCTACGTCGGCGAGTCCTCTGGGGAAAATCTCAATCGGGCGCAGATGCTTGAGAAGAAACCGCACTGGATCACGTGCCTGGAAGAC
>DASRYX010000180.1:0-18971 GCA_035686985.1 Planctomycetaceae bacterium
CCGTCGGTCACCATCGTGGACGAGGCGAAGGTGTTCTTCCAGTACAGCGTTTCCACCGCCGTCGGCGCAGGCGCGGTGTGCTTCCAGAGGACGTGTCCATCGGCGCGATCCAGCGCGATCAGGAATCGCTCCGGGCTCTCGTTCGCCGCTTCGGGACGGGGCCCTTCCGCGGTGACGAACACGTGGTCGCCCCAGACGATCGGCGAACTGTTGCCGCGGCCCGGGAGTGCCGTCTTCCAGTGCGTGTTCCACTCCTTCGGGAAGCCGCCGCTCACGATGGCCCCCTGCTGCGTCGGCCCGCGAAAACTGGGCCAATGCTCGGCGGCGAGGACCGCAGGAAAGATTGGCCGGATCGCCATCACCTCAAACGCCTGATCACCGCCGCGACGATCCGCGCTGTCCAAGACTTTGTTCAACAATGCTTCATCAGCAAACGGCGGCTTTTGCTTCTTCCCGGCGTACGCCTCGGCAATCAATTTCAAGAAGCGATCAGCGATCTCTTTGCGGTGTTGATACGCCTGCTGCAGTTCGGGGTCGGCTTCCCGCTTTTCGACGCCGCCATGCTGTCTTTCGAAGATCCGATAGTTGTCCGACGTCGCGACGCGCTGCCATTCCGCACGAAGATCGGTCGGAATCATCGTCGCCAGCACCGCACGGTAATCGACACTGGTCAGGTCCTGTTCCAGTGTTTTCAGCGGCAAGCTGAAGGGGTACTTCTCCGCCGCGTGGATCACCGACGGAATCAACGAAACTGCAACAATTACCCAGCAACGCACCATCGATCCTTTTCTCACTTCGTCCCATTTATCGATGGCGATCATACCGCATCGTGTTCCACATCGCGCAGAAAGGCGGCGGCCTGCTCGGGCGGAACGGGGTTGATGTAGAAGCCGCTGCCCCATTCAAACCCGGCGACGCGGGTCAACCGCGGGAAGATCTCGATGTGCCAGAGATAGTGTGGCAGCTCGCCGGCGTCGAACGGGGCCGTGTGAATCACGTAGTTGTACGGCGGATCATCCAGCGCGAGGTCGAGCTTTCGCAGCACCGTTTTCAGGACCGTGCCCAGTTCCTCGATGCCGCCGCGGGGGATGTTCTCGAAGTGACTCGAATGCTGTTTCGGCAGAATCCAGGTTTCAAAAGGAAACCGGCTGGCAAACGGGCAAATGGCCAGAAAGTTCGGCGTGTCGAGGACCACGCGCGACTCGTTTGCCAGTTCCTGCTGAATCATGTCATCGAAAATGCAGCGGCCGCGATAGTTATAGAACTCCAGCGCTCCGGTCATCTCGTCCCAGATCGAGATCGGCACGACCGAGGTCGCAATCAGCTGCGAGTGGCTGTGCGGTAACGTCGCCCCCGCGGGCGCTCCTTTGTTCTTGAAGATCAGGGCATGGACCAGCCGACGGTCTTTTTTCAGGTCGACCAAGCGGTCGCGGTACACCCAGAGAATCTCGCGGATGTTGTCGACGGACAGCCGCGACATGTTGGTTTCGCCGTGCGGGCACTCGATGATCACCTCATGAGCACCGATGCCATTCATCATGTCGTAGATGCCGTCGCCGCGCTTGTTGAGATTCCCTTCCACCTGCAATGCGGGAAACTTATTCGGCACGACGCGCACCCGCCAGCCCGGTCCGTTGGGCTGACTGCCGGGATTGCGATAGGCGAGAATTTCCGGTGGCGTGGCGTATTCACAGCCTTCGGCGAAGGGATCGAACCCGCTTTCCGGAAGACGGATTTCTTCGCGCTGATCCGGCCGTTGCGATCGCTCCGGGGCGATGACCACCCACCGTCCGACGATCGGGTCCTTACGCAATTCGGGCATGATGTTCCGTATCTTGGATCAGCGGTTCACGCTTGCCACATCAACGATTCAAAATCAGCCGACGGAATTCGGAGCGAAATCAGCCCTTCCCGCGGCAATCGATCCTGGCTGCTGCCCATCTGGTTGAGCTCAACGGAAAACTCCAAGGCCGCGTTCGGGCCGTGGCGTAACGCTTCCAGCGGGACCGACAACTCGAGCACCGCGCCGACCGCAGCCTCGATATGGTACTCGGGATAGGGGCGGTTCTCGCGGAAAAATGTCCCGGCCAACTCTCCGGCCGCAAAGCCGTGAACGAACACCTGCGCTCCGGCTGGTTCGAGGAACGTCAACTGCAATGTCTCGACCTCGCGGAGGTCGTCGCTTGCACGCTCGGCGGTGTCCAATCGCAGCAGGAACCTGTGGCGATCAAAGCCGAAATACATCTGCTGCACGAGGCCTTGCGTGACCATCGTCATCGTGCCGCGTTCGCTGCCGCTGACGTACTGCCCGGCGTTGATCCATTCAAAGTAGGTCCGGCGACCGTCCACCTTCACCGGCAGGAAGCCCTTGGGGTGAGTGTGAATCGGGCGTTGTTCGCCGCGGCTGATCGGGCGGTCCAACTGCGGCGGATAAGGCGTCCGCAGAATGATGTAAACATTCTTCAGATGCTTGCGGAACAGCTGATCGAACAGGGCATCCTGCGCCGACGAGTGATCGTCGCCAAACCACCAGTACCAATCGCTTCCTTCGGCGATGTAGATTTCTTCCCAGGCACGGGCGAGCACATCGGGTGCAGCATCGCCACCGGCCTCGACGCGTTTCAAAAACTCGCGAGTCTGGTGAAGCAGATCCCATGCAGTGTTGTCTTCTTCGTGGCCGATCCAGATCGCAAAATTGTGGGAGATCCAGCTGCCGGCGAACAACTGGCCGATGCGATCCGTCGCCGGATGGTCCCGCAGGTAATCGCCGATTTTCACGGGACGAACCGACCCGCGGGCCACGCATTGCCGGTAGAGCGTCCGCAGGAACTGCACGCCGCCGTCGGGATAGTATTCCCAGCAGTTTTCACCGTCGAGAATCACCGGCACGAACACCGGGCGACCGTGATTCTGCGGTTCCACCGCGTGACGGATCGCATCCAGCTTGCCGAGAAAATCATTCACCGCCTGCGTGGCGTCGGCTCGTTGATACTGAAAGCCGATGAGATCGCTGAGGGCATGATCGCGGAAGACCGCCTGCAGGTGGCGGCCCTGCTCTTCCAGACGCCAGGGCCGGTACAGCATTTCGGGATGACGGAGGAACCCGTTACCGTCACGTCCAACCCACCCGTTAGTGGAAGCGGATAGAATCTCCTCGTCCGTGGCAATCCACTGGATGCCGACATCGGCGATCAGCGCGATCACTTCCTGGGACACGCTGCCTTCCGACGGCCACATGCCGACCGGCGGGCGACCGAACAACTCAGTGTGATACTTGATTGCCCGCTGCAGATGAATCACCGCGTCTTCACGGTACGATTCGAGATGGTGCGGCAACGCACACCCGGGCATCGCCTGCCGCGCGGTGCGTTTGTCACACAGGAGCGGCAGGATCGGATGGAAGAATGGTGTCGTGGTGAGTTCGAGCTGTCCTGATTCCATCAACTGCTGATGCAGCGGAATCACTTCCCGAAGGACATCCAACTGCTTCGCGAGCAGCCACGCTTTGTCGCCCTCGGTGAAGTTCTGCGCTTTTTGCCGAAACGCCTGCAGGTCGGGATCGCGCTCGAAGAGCAGCGGATGCATCCAGGTGAGGTTGTTCCAGACCTGCAGATCGCGGAAGTCCCGGTCGGAAAAGCGCCGCACCACACGCTCGGCGGGTTCGCCGGAGGTGCCGCGCTTCTGGAAGAGTTCCATGTAGCGCGGATAGGGGCGAATCATGGATTCCATGTTCGCCATGAAGAACTGGTCGACGATTTCCTGCGCTTCGCCCGCGCCGAGGGAATCCGCCGGCATCCGTGACAGGTCAAGATGCCGGTCGCTAGCCCCTTCATGTGTGTAGGCCCGCAGCTGTTGCAGCAGGCTGGGAACCAGATTGATCGTGCAACGGAACTCGGGCACTTCTTTGATGTGCCACGCCATTCCCCAGTAGTCTTTGATGCCGTGCAGACGGACCCACGGCATGAGCGTGTCGCCGCCGATGCGGTCCGGGTAGTACGGCTGATGCTGATGCCAGAGGAGCGCGAGATTCACGGGTTGCATAATAGGTCTTCGTGAGGACCGAGCGGCTCACCTCATCCCAGGACCGGCAGATGACGTTTCGACTGGGCCCGCTGGAAAACTTGCTCATATTCCCGGGCGCTGCGCCGCCACGACCAGTCGCGCTGCATCCCGGTCTGCATGATCTTTTTCCACGTGGCTTTGTCCTGAAACAAACCGATGGCCCGACAAATCTGCCGCATCAGTACGTCGCCACGATAGTCATGAAAGCTGAAACCGTTCGCGGTGCCGTTGTTGATCGTCTGTTCCCACGAATCGACGACGGAATCGGCGAGCCCGCCGGTCGCGCGAACGATCGGCACGGTTCCGTAAATCAGGCTGTACATCTGATTGAGGCCGCAGGGTTCGTATTGGCTCGGCATCAGAAAGATGTCCGCCCCAGCTTCGATCTGATGCGAGAGCGGTTCATCGTAGCCAATGCGGACGGCAATCTTCTGCGGGTGCTCACTGGCCAGTCGTTTCAGAAACTGCTCGTAGCCGGGGTCACCCGAACCGAGGAAGACCATCTGCAGATCGAGTTTCGCGAACTCGATTGCGCACTCGGAAATGATGTCAAAGCCCTTCTGGCCCGTCATCCGTGACACCATGCCGAACAGCGGGACTTCCGGGCGGACGGGCAGGCCCATCTTGTCCTGTAGCGCGGCTTTGCAGGCCGCCTTGCCCTCGGTGACGGTCGCCACCTGATACTTCTCGGCGATGAACGGATCCGTCGCCGGGTTCCAGACATCAGTGTCGACGCCGTTCAGGATTCCCACAAGATCATCGCGGCGCGACGACAAGACGCCGTTGAGTCCGCAGCCAAATTCGGGCGTCTGGATTTCGCGCGCGTAAGTCGGGCTGACGGTCGTGACCATATCCGTGAACACGACCGCGGTCTTCAGCAGGTTGAGATTGCCGAAGAATTCCATCTGCCGCCAGTTGAAATACTTCCAGTCGAGTCCGGTGAGATGCATGTCCCAGTGCCAGAACTGACCTTGGAACGCAAGATTGTGAATCGTGAAGACGGTCGCCGTGCGTTGAAAGGCCGGCTCATAACCGCATTCGATTTTCACCAGCGCCGGGACCAGCCCGGTCTGCCAGTCATTGGCGTGGATGATGTCGGGCTGCCAGCCGAACCGCCGTGCGATTTCGATCGTTGCGCGGCTGAGAAAAATGTACCGCTCGCAGTTGTCGCGGTAGTCCCGGTCACCGTCCTGATAGAGCGATTGCCGGTCGTAGTAATCGGGTTGATCGACGAGATAAACCATCACCTTCGACTGCGGAATCGTCGTCTGCAGAATCCGCGCGGAGACAGTCTTTGAGCCAATGCCGATCGAGATCGGCGGCCCGGCGATTTCCGGCGAGGGCACCCAGTCCGGCCATTTCCGCCGTTCCTGCGGGTAGTACGGCGTGACTAGCGCGACCTGATGCCCGGCGTGCGAGAGCGCTTTCGGCAGGGACGACGCCACGTCCGCCAGTCCGCCGGTCTTGGAGAACGGCGCGGCTTCCGAACTGGTGAAAATGATCTGCATCCGGAACCGTCCTCAGCGGCGAGCGCGTCTTCGTGGTGCAACGGGTGACAGGCAGGGAACCCGTTCCCACGGCTGCGGAATCCGATCCCGACGAACTTTGCCAATTTGCCTTATCCGTATGGTCGGCTGATTCTAGCACGCGCCTTGACCCGGCCGCAGCCCACAAACCCCAATCGTTTTTAGCGATACAACCGGCCCGGTTTGGCGTCCCTCCGGTCCCCTCTCCCTGAGGGAGAGGGTCAGGGTGAGGGGGACGAGTGCTTCATCGGTTGGGTATGGAGATCCTGCCGCCTTCCCCCTCATCCGGCCTTCGGCCACCTTCTCCCTCAGGGAGAAGGGCCATATCGCCTCTGTTCGCGTTCTTCGACCACAGCGCTATAATGTCGACATCCTTGTTTCCATTTCGGATTTGAGAACCGAGTGACGACCACCGGTCCGACACCACGCACGGAATTCAACTGGGAACTCGAAGCCCAGGCGATCACGCTGCGCATTCGCTGGTTCGGCATCGCCGTCGGTTACGTGCTGGTGAATTTTCTCACCAACAGCCCCGCGACATTCGCCCTGAATTCGATTCTGGCACTCGGTGCGGTCTACGCGCTGTGTGATACCTGGTACAGCGCCCGCGGCCGGATTTTTCTGAGCGAGTACCCACTTTCCACCTCAGCGATGGAAGCGGTCTTCATTGGCTTGCTCTGTCACTTCGATATCGGAACACAAAGCCCGTTTCGCTTCTATTACATCCTGTCGCTGCTGGTCTGCGCGATTCGATACACGCCGATCACCACGTATACAACGTTCGCGTTTCACACGGCGAGTTACGCCGCGGTGGCGCTCAGTCAGGGGGTATTCACGTGGGACGACACGACGTCGCTGGTGCTCACGCCGCTGGTCATCGGCTGGGTGACGTGGGCGGGGACGTCGTTTGCGGGAATGCTGAAGCGGGCCAGTCATCGGCTGACGGAACTCAACGTCGCCTTGCAACATCATCAGGCGGAACTTGAAGAGCGGATTGTCGAGCGAACGCGCGAGCTGCAGGAATCACAGGCGATGATCGTGCAGCAGGAAAAGCAGGCGGCGTTCGGATTGCTCGCGGCGGGGATCGCGCACGAAGTCGGCAACCCGCTGGCGGCCATCAGCTCACTCGTCCAGTTGCTGAATCGCCGCCACACCGATGAGCACACCCGTGAACGCTTGATGATGGTGGACGATCAACTCCGCCGCATTCAACGCACGCTGCGCGAACTGGTCGACTTCAGCCGCCCGGCGACGAATGTCAAAGCCCCCGCTGACATCCACGGGATGATCGACTCCGCGCTCAGTATCGCAAAGTATTATAAGCGGAAAAAAGGCAAGACGATTGTGACATCGTTCGCCGCCGCTGTTCCGCCGATCTGCGTTGTGCGCGACCAGCTCGTGCAGGTGCTGCTCAACCTGATTCTGAACGCAATGGACGCGACGCCGGAAGGCGGAAGCATTGAACTCCGCACATCGATTACCGGCGGCTGGTTGCGGATCGACGTGATCGACACCGGCACGGGGATCGCGCCGGAACATCGCGAGCGAATTTTCCAGCCGTATTTCACAACGAAAGAGACCGGCACGGGGCTCGGCTTGTTCGTCTGTCGGAACATCGTCGAACAGGAATTTGGCGGCCGGATTGAACTCGCCGCGACATCCCCGGCGGGGACGACGTTTTCCGTGCTGTTGACGGATACTGCGCTGCGCGAACATCCTGATGTCGCCCCGTCGCCGCATCCTCGTCTGGAACCCATTCCTCAAGAATTGACCGTACCGTGAAACTGAACCGTTCGATTCTGGTCGTCGAAGATGAAGAGATCATTCGGACCGCATTGCGCGAATTCCTGGTGGAAGACGGCTACGATGTCGTTGCCGTCGGGACCGCGACCGCGGCGCTGCATGCGATTCGGCAGCGCGATTTCCAGGTGGCGATTTGCGACGTTCAATTGCCCGACGGCGATGGCGTGCAGCTTTTGCGACGATTGTTGCAGTTCAACGCAAATCTGTCGGGGCTGATCATCACGGCGTATGCGACCGTGGAAAACGCGGTGGAAGCGTTCAAGGCCGGCGCGTTTGATTATCTCGTTAAGCCGGTCATCTTTGATGATCTGGCGAACAAGCTGCAGCGGCTGTTTCAGTACCGCGATCTGTCGCAGGAGAACCAGGCGCTGCGGCGCGAACTCGCCCGGCGTGACGACAGCGACGAATTGATCGGATCCAGCAAGGCCGTGCGCGAGTTGCAGGAAGCGATTCGCAAGGTCGCCGTGACCGGCGCAAACGTGCTGCTGTTCGGCGAATCCGGTACCGGAAAGGAACTCGCGGCGCGAACGATTCACCGCTGGGGACCGAATCGCAACGAGCGATTCCTCACCGCGAACTGTGCGACCCGACCGCCGGAGCTATTGGAGCTGCAGCTGTTCGGCGGGCAAACGCCGGCGTCACCCGGCAGCGAGCAGGCCGGGATTTTTCGCCAGGCCGGTGAAGGGACGATCTTCCTCGACGAAGTGTCACAACTGCCGCTCTCCACACAGGCGAAACTGCTGCGGGTGATTGAACACGGTGAGTTTACTCCGCTTGGTGCATCCGATCCGCAAAAGCATCAGGCGCGAATCATCGCCGCAACGACCCGCGAGCTGTCACGTGATGTTGCCGAAGGGAAGTTCGACGAAGCCCTGTTCTACCGGCTGGATGGCGTGAAGATCCGCATTCCTCCGTTGCGGGAACGGCTGGACGATATCCCCGAGCTCGTGGAGTTCTTCGTCACGAAACACAGCCGGGCGATGGGTCAGAGCGTGACCGGGGCGACCAGCGAGACGATTCGGCTGCTGATCTCGGCGAACTGGAAGGGCAACATCCGGCAGCTCGACAATGCGATTGAACGCGCGGTGATGATGTGCGACGGAGCCCAGATCCGCCCGGAGGAGTTGCCGCCCGATCTGGTCGGTGAGAGCCAGCCCCTGCCGGACACCGACGAACTTCGTTCGGCTCTTCGGCACTACGAAAAACTGCACATCATGCGCGTGTTGCGGAACTGGCCGGACAAACGGGAAGCCGCCCGCCGTTTGCGGCTGGGCTTGTCCAGCCTGTATCGCAAGATTGAAGAACTGGGGATCGATCTGTGATCTCCAAAGCCGGGCGTCTGCTTTGGACGCCCGGCTTTTGTTTTTGATTTGATTAGTAGTGATCGATCGAAAGTCAGAAGCCGGGCATTGCGGAAAATGCCCGGCTTCATTCGTGGATCGCGGCCGTCACGACTAATTCCACGCGGTATCCCGGCGCGGCGAGCGTTGCTTGCACGCAGGCTCTTGAGGGCGCATGACCGGTGGGAACCCACGCGTCCCACTGGGCATTGAATTCCGCGAGATCGCTGAGGTCTGGCAGGTAAATCAGGACCTGCAGCAACCGTTCGCGCGAACTGCCGACCTGTGCGAGCCGCGCGTCAATTTGCCGCAACACTTGGGCGACTTGTCCCGCCGCATCCGCCGTTGGATCATCCGGCACTTCGACGAAATACGCCACTCCACGGTGCACCACCGCATCCGACCACCGCGTGGTCACACCATAACGTTCAATCTCAGACATCAGTTCTCCTTCGCACTCCGAACGGTGATGAATACTCGAATCGCGGACGGACGGCTATCATGCGGGGCGAAACTCGCATGCGCTTCGGCAGATGTCTCTGGCAGGGAATGATCGATGCGTGGATTGTGGCCGTTTGCGTTCTTGATAATCGTCATGCCGGTTCAGGCCGATGACGTGGCCGTGCGGCCGGTTGTGCCGGGTTCGTTTGCCGTCAAATTGCAGCGGCGGATCGAAGCTGTGCCGAAGTCCGGGCAGATTCAGGTCGTCGTTGAAACGCAGGAATGGAAGGCCGCGGAAACGGCGATCATCATCTGCGACATGTGGGACAACCATTACTGTCAGTCGTCGGCCCAGCGGGTGAAAGAGATGACGCCGCGGATGAACGCGGTGCTGACCGCCGCCCGCAATCACGGCGTGCAGATCATTCATTCGCCGAGCGGTGTCACACACTTCTATGCGGATACGTCCTATCGCCGTCGAATGCAGGAAGCGCCGCGCGTGATCCCGCCCTTCCCGCTGGAGTCGTGGTGTCATCGGGATGAAAAACGCGAACCGGAGTTGCCGGTCGATGTTTCCAAGCAGGCGTGTGATGACCCCGAGGTGGGCCCGGCCGTCCGAGTGTTTCACCGTCAAAACGTCGGACTCGACATCATCGGGTACGATGGCATCAGCGACAATGGGGATGAGATTTACGGCTTCTGTAAGACGCATGGAATCAAGAACATCGTGATGATGGGCGTGCACACAAACATGTGCGTCCTCGGACGCCCGTTCGGAATTCGCCAGCTCGTGCGGCTCGGATTCAACGTCGCCTTGGCCCGCGATCTCACCGATGCGATGTACGACCCGCGGCAACCGCCGTTCGTCAGCCACACCCGAGGGACCGAAATGGTCATCGAACACATCGAACACTTTTGGTGCCCGTCACTAGAAGGCGCGGATCTGACCAAGGTCATTTCCGGGTCGGCTGACCCCTCATTGAAGCCCAGCAATCCAAGTAACTCTCCGAAATGAGTTCGGAAAACTCTGTTTGGGCGGTTCGGGAAGATTTGGGGAAATGTGCAAAATGCTGGTTAGGAGACTTGTCACGTCTGTGAGGACGGATATCCTGAACGGGTGAGGCGGGCCGCAATCTGGCCGCCTATCACTGTATTTGAAGAGTAGGTGCACAAATGCAAAAGCTCATTTCTGGTGTTTTGATTCCGCTGGCCTTACTCGGGTCCACGGTTCTGGGCGCTGGCGTCACCGTGGGTTTAACTGCAAAACGCACGCTCCCCGTCCGCCCGGCAATCTTTCAGGCTGAGGGAGACAAGCCTGCCGACCCGCCAGCGGCACAGGCCGCACCGGTTCCCGGAGCTGTCGATCCGGTACCAGCTCCGGTTGTCGTGGAAAAGGCTCCCTTGCCGGTTCACGTCGCCCGGCTGTCCTCTGACAATTTGTTCGCCGGTAAGATCTCGGTGCTGAACCCGATCACCGGGGGCATTGAGCCGATCAGCGATGTCGTGGTCTGGTTCATGCAGAACGGCGAGATCCGCTCGTCGGCAAAGCCCGGCATCGGTGGCGTTTTCCAGGCCGCGAACCTTGAGCCTGGCGTCTATTCAATCATTGCCTGGGGGCCGCAGGGCTATCTGGCGACGGCAGTGAACATCCTGCCCTACGAGCCGCCGCAAGCGGGCCCGGCTGTTTCGCAGGTTGAGCCTGTGAGCCTGACGACCTCGATGGCGGGTTTGGGTATCGACGTGCTGGCCGTGTCGCCCCGTGACACAGGAAAAATGCTGGAACTGGCCAACGCGTACATTCCGGCGAGTGCACGGGAAATCTCGACGGTTCCATTGGCTGCGACCGGAACTGAACTGACTCAGGACGAAATCGCGAAAGTCGAAGCAGCTCTGAATGCCCGCGCGGAAGATCCCGCGGTCCCTTACGCAGCCGTGCTCATGGATGGCAATCGGGTCCCCGGCGTCATGACACGCATGCATCCGCAGACCGGCAAGCTGCTGCGGTTCCACGATCGCACGAACAAAGCGTTTCTGGTGACTGGACCAGCGGTGGTGTCGGAAGCGTGGATTGGTACTGACGGTCAGTTCGTGTTTGAGAACGCCAGGGCTGGTGACTTCACGGTTGTCGTGGCGGGTGCGGAAGGCTTCACGGCGTTCGGCGTGCAGATTGTTCGCCCGATTGCGGTGCCCCCGGCGGGCGATGTGACCCAGTCGGCTTCAAAACCAATCATCCTCGATGTGAGCATGTCCAAGGCCGCCGGTTCGAGCGGGATCGACGGATCGGTCATCGACATGGCGAACTTCCCCGCCGCGTACCGGCAAATGCTGGGAGCCCTCGGCGCTCAGCAGGCGGAAGCCGCTCCTCCTCCGGCCGGTCCAGCGGGTGGCTTCGGTGGTGGATCCGGCGGCGGTGGGATCGGTGGTGGCGGCGGTGGCGGTCTGGGAGCACTCGGCGCGGCGCTGGGCGCTGCTGGTCTCGCGGCCGCTCTGGCGAACGATAACGGCGACAGTCCAAACTCGCCGTAAAATCTGAAATTCAATTGCCGGCGGTTGATTCCTCACGGAATGCCTGACTGTGTCTCGCGGGCTGTTGGGTCTGAGTCGAGCTCTCTGCGGGGGCGCGATCCTCGCAGCCCCGTGGTTGTTGTCGGGACGCCCTCTACCCGTTCAAGTCGGTTTGACCGCCGCGCTCGGCGCGGCGTGGATCTGCTGGCTGTTAGGGCGCCTGATTGGTCGCCACAATCCAACCGCCGGGTGGAGTTCTACCACCACCGGGCTGGTGTTAGTCGGCTGTGGCGGACTCGTGCTCGCACTCGCGCACTTGATGCTGCCGTTGTTCGCGGGTCTACCCCCCGAGCACGCTGTTGTCCGGCAGATCGCCACAGAGATTGACTGGCCACAGCCCGTGCCGGTCACCGGCACACAAGTCCCATCACTCACGCGGTTTCAACTCGCGCGGCTGATCTGGCCGCTCGTGGCTCTGGTGCTCGGAGCTGAGCTGTTTTCCGAACCGGGATTTCGTCGCGGATTGTGGCTGTTGATCGGGATCAACGGCGCTGCCATGTCAGTGTTCGGCATGGTGCAGCGACTGACCTGGAACGAGCAACTTTACTGGTTCATTCCCCAGCCGACGCCCGGGCAGCCGTTTGCGTCGTTCTGGAACCGCAATCACGCCGCCGGTTATCTCAATCTGTGTCTGGCGGCCGTTGTTGGTTTGCTGGTGGCTGGACTGCGGCAATCGCCGGGGGAATGGTGGCCCGGCAATGACGACCGGCGTCTTACGGCCCGTGCCGGTCTGATTCAATTGTTGTTGATCGTGATTCCGCTGGGCGTCCTGGCATCGGTTTCACGCGGAGGAATTCTCGCCGCCGGGGCTGCAAGCGTGGCCTTGGTCGTGCTGTTCGTCGCCACGCCGTCGGCATTCATGATCCGCTATTTCCTGGGATCTCTGCTGGTCGCGGTGGTCCTCGCCGGAACGCTAGGCGTCTGGCAGTTGGCCCAGTCGCGGTTCGAAGGGATGAGTGTTCAAACGGTGCTGGAAGAAGGCCGCTCGCGGCATTGGCGCGACATGCTCCCTGCGTGGGCGGATGCCTGGGTGAGCGGGACCGGCCTCGGAACATACCGTTACGCGAATCGGCCGTACCAGAATCATTCTCTGTCTGCGACCTACTGGAACGCGGATAACGAGTATCTCGAACTGGCCATCGAGGGTGGCGTTCCCGCGCTGGTATTGATGATCTTAGGTGCCGGTTTGCTGACGGCGTTCGCGGTCCGCGCGTGTCAGTCTCCGTGGCTGGAGAACGTTGACCAGGCAGACCTCGGGGCTACCGCCCTGTTCGTTGTCATCGCCCAGGGATTACAGGCGTTTACCGATTACGGCATCAGCATTCCCGCGAACGCGTTGACATTCGCTTTGATGCTGGGGGCGCTCACCGGTGGTTGGGGGCGGCGTGATCTCACGCGGTTTCGGCCACGTCGCATGACGTGGACCTGGTTGCCCGCCGCAGGGGTTTCGGTCGTCATGGTGACCGGTTTCCTGGAGATCTACTCCACCGCGAATGCCTCGCAGTTTCAGCGATCGCTGGCGGAACTGGAGAATCCGCAACGGGACGACTGGACACCTTTCAGCACCGATGCGGCGATCGCGCAAACCGAGCATTGGCTGCAGGAGCGACCCGATGACTTTCTGCTCCACCGGACACTCGCGCAGTTGCACATCATCCGATATCGTCACCATCTGTTTGCTGTGATGACCGATCCCGGATACCTGCCCAAGCCGCTTGCCCCGGAAGTCGCGTGGGCCCGCACCCAGCTCACCGGATGGGATGCCGTTGTTCGAGAGTGGACGCGCGAGCGGAACACTGCGGCTCTCACCGCCCTGCGGGAGCACACCGCGTTTCATCATCTCGCGTCCGCCTACACCGAATTTCAACTTGCGCGACAATATTGTCCGTTTGATGCTCTGACTGACATCCAGCTGGCCTTGCTGGCGATCCCGTGCGGTCGCGGTTCCGCCGAGCGCGCGGAATGGCTCTCCAGTGCGGTGCAAGCCGCACCCGCGGAAGTTCGACTGCTGCGGCAGATCGCGAATTTGACCGAGCCGCTCGTGCAGGATGACCTGGCCGCGTTTTGCTGGCGACGCGCGATCTCGCTTGATCCCGAGTCGCAGGATGTCTTGTTCAAAGAGGCTGCGGACCGTCTCGCGCCGGCTTATGCGCTGGAACATGTTGTGGAACCGGACGCCGCGACACTGCTCCGCTTCGCCGAAGTGATCGATGATCCGCACACTCGCGAGCTGACGGCGAAGCGGTTGGAAAAACTGCTCGGCGACGGCACGATCTCGTCGTCAGGGGAGATTCAGTGGCAATTGGCTCGACTGGCGGAATTGAGGCGCGAACCGGATAAGGCGAACGAGCATTTCAGCGAAGCCGTCCGGTTGGAACCACTTCGGTGGGAATGGCGGATGCGGTACGCAGAGGCTCTCATCGCGGCCGACAAACCGACGGAAGCCCGGCAGCAACTGGAAACGGCGTTACGAATTGCACCCCAACAATCGCAGTTGAAAACGCTGTACGAAGCCGTGCTGAAGGATGAAAATGCGTCGCGACGCTTGCCAAGCAAAGAGTAAACACGGCAGTCAAACGGCGGGGTGGACATGAAGAAATCTTCTTCCCAAATTCTGCAGTTTGTCCATTTTTGATCACTATCGGTCCCCTCGGGGGGGCGTCAAGATAGGAAAGCCGAAGCGAACGGACCACTCGCTGATCGGTATCCCATTGCTTTTGGAACATCGTTGACGGCATGTTACAGAACTGCGCGGTACCGGGACTGATTGCGGTGGGGATGGCGTTGCTCATCACTCCCGTCGTCATGCGGTTCGCGCGGTCCATCGGTCTCGTCGACGCGCCGGATGGTTTCCGGAAGCTGCATCAGCGGACGGTGGTTCTGGGAGGCGGTGCCGCGGTCGTGCTGGCGGTCGCCTTCACCTCGGTTGCGGCGCTCTGGCTCAGACTCCCGTGGGCGGTCAGCTTGTCGAATCAGCCGCTCGCGCTCATCGGAGCCAGTTGCGGAGCCCTGCTCGTCTGTTTTGTCGGTCTGATTGATGACCGATACGTTCTCCGCGGGCGACAAAAACTGGTCGGCCAGATCGCAGCGGCGATGCTCGCCGTCGCCGGGGGGATCGTCATTCCCAAACTGGAGATCTTTGGGTTCGAACTCCAACTCGGTTTGCTGGCGGTCCCCGTCACGATCTGCTGGTTACTCGGCGCGGTCAACGCGCTGAATCTGATTGACGGAGTCGACGGCCTCGCCACGAGCATCGGCATTCTGCAAAGCATCGCGATCTGCATCATGGCCGCGATGATGGGCAACTCCGGAGCAGCGGCGGCGGCGGCGATCATCGCCGGAGCGCTTATTGGTTTCCTGCCGTACAACTGGTCGCCGGCGCGGATCTTTCTCGGTGACGCCGGCAGCATGTTCATTGGTTTTTCACTGGGAATCCTCGCGATTCGCGGCTCGTTCAAAGGTCCGGCGACCGTGGCGCTGATCGCCCCGACCGCCATCTGGGCGATCCCGCTCTTCGATGTCGGCATCGCGATCCTGCGGCGAAAGCTGACCGGACAAAGCATCTACACGACCGATCGCGGGCATCTGCATCACGTTCTGCAACGATACGGACTCGGACACATCGGCACCGTGCTGGTGATTGCGGCGATGAGCCTGATCTGTGGCGTCGGTGCTCTCGCTTCGGTCTTTCTCAAAAGCGAAGCGATGGCGGTGGTGGTCTGTGGGAGTGTGTTGTCGCTGCTGGTCCTGACACGCAGTTTTGGACACGCCGAATGCGGGCTGCTCTTGAGGCGGATGCGCGGATTTGCCGTCTCCTGCTGGCGACTGCCGCATTCGCCCCCGGTGCAGGAGCGGCACTCGTCGCGATTTCATGGAAATCGGGAGTTCGATCAGGCCTGGGAGTCGCTCGTGGTGCTCGCCGAGCGGTTCGATCTCTCGGAACTGAATTTCAACGTGAACGCGCCGATGTTCGGGGAAGTGTTCCATGCGAACTGGCAACGCCGGCGTCTGGGACGGCTCGGGCGATGCTGGGAAACGGAAGTGCCCCTGGTCTGGAAGCAGCACGAAATCGGCCGTCTCAAAGTGACCGGCATTGTTCCGGAAGGCTCAAGCCCCTTCCAATGGAGCGGTCAGCTGATGGAATCGTTCCGGGCGTTCGAAACGCAAGTGCTCGACTTGTTCGAAGTATCGGAAGTCACCCCGGTCGCGCCGGCGACCTTTCACACGAGTGACCCGTTTCTGGCAACCTCGGTTGTCCCCTGATCGCTGCCCGCAAATTGCGCGCATCCGGACTAATCGAACCGGTCGTGCCCGTGAATACGAAACTGAAAACGGAAGCTGGCCAGATCATCCCCACGGGGGGTATGGTAATTAAGGTCTGACCAGAAACACGACAGGATTGTCGAACGCTTCTCCGCAAGGTTAAGGACCCGTGGAGAGTTGGGGAGCAGGGAATGCTGCAGCGAAAGCGGGATGGTTTTCCAACGGATCCGTCACCCACGGGGACGAAGTGCGCACGGAAATGCTCATGAATGATGATCTTGCCGGTGTTGTGGGAGTTCTCGGCTGATGCCCCTGCTTGCCGCAGAACCGACGCTGTATCCCGAAGACTTGTTCGATCGGCGAATCGGCGACGACGAACCGTGGTGGGTGTTGTACACCCTCGCGCGGCAGGAAAAGCAGCTTTGCCGCCACCTCCACGCGGCGGGGCGTGATTTCTACTGTCCGATCGTCGAACGGCGATACCGCTCAGCAGGCGGCCGCGCTCGTTCCAGCTATCTGCCGCTATTTCCGAATTACGTGTTTCTATGTGGTGCTGAAAACGCCCGCTACCACGCGGTGTCGACTGGCTGTGTCAGCCGTTGCCTGCCGGTGACGGATCCCGCGACATTTCTGTCCGAGTTGCGGCAGCTGCACCAACTGATCGCGTTGGGAGCCCCGCTTACGCCGGAAGAACGGTTGTCACCCGGCATGCGCGTGAGAGTCAAAACAGGGCCGTTCGCGGGGGTCGAAGGGGTCGTACTGAAGCGCCACAGTGAACGCCGTCTGCTGGTCATGGTGAATTTCATTCAACGCGGTGCGTCGATGGAACTCGGTGATTATGAACTGGAACCGCTCAGTTGAGTTCTGAGTCGATTCCGCGTTCGGCGCGGATCTGGGTCACCGGGCATCGCGGGCTCGTCGGATCGGCGGTTGTCCGTCGCCTGAAGCAGGCGGGATTTGAGACCATCCTGACGGCCTCACGCACGGAACTCGATCTGCGCGATCAAGCCGCCGTGCGGACATGGGTGCAGGAGAACCGCCCGGAATATGTTGTTCACGTTGCGGGCAAGGTGGGCGGGATTCTCGCGAATTCGCAGTCCCCGGCGGACTTCCTCTACGACAACCTGCTGATTCATGCCACGGTGTTGCGCGCGGCGTGCGAACAGCGTGTCCAGAAGCTGCTCTACCTGGGGAGTTCGTGCATCTATCCGCGGGATTGTGCCCAGCCGATCCGTGAGGATGCACTGCTCACCGGGCCGCTCGAAAAGACGAACTTTGGCTACGCGATCGCCAAGATCGCCGGTTTGCTGTCGTGTCAGGCCTATCGTGAGCAATTCGGAATGAACTTCATCTCCGCGATGCCCACCAATCTGTACGGCCCGCATGACAACTTCGATCTCTCGGGTTCCCATGTCGTGCCGGCGCTGATCAGGAAATGCTCCGAGGCTCGACAACAAGGCGAGCGCAACGTCACGGTCTGGGGCACGGGCACACCGCGCCGCGAATTCCTCCATGTCGACGATCTGGCCGATGCCTGCCTGTTCCTGCTCGAACATTATGACAGCGCCGAGACGATCAACATCGGCACGGGCGAGGAAGTCACCATCCAGGAACTCGCCGAGCAGATTCGCAACATCGTTCACCCCGAGGCCGAGTTGCGTTTCGATACCTCGAAGCCCGATGGCACGCCGCGGAAGTTGCTCGACGTTTCGCGTCTGCACGCACTCGGCTGGCGGCACCGTTTCAGTCTCCGCGAAGGACTGGAGCAGACGTGTGACTGGTATCTGTCTCAAGGTGCCGGGAATCGATGATCATCGGGACCATCCACAGAGATTCAGCGGGAAAGTCGACTGAATGACGGCTCGATCGTATCCACCGCGCAATGGCAAAGTCGCCATGCTCACAGGGATCACCGGACAGGACGGTTCCTATCTTGCCGAACTGTTGCTGGCGAAAGGGTACGAAGTCTGGGGGATGGTGCGGCGCTCATCGTCGTTCAACACCGCGCGGATCGATCACATCTATCAGGATCCGCACGAGGATGACATCCGGCTGCGGCTATTCTACGGCGACCTCAGCGACGGCTCGTCGGTTCACACGATGCTCGAACGCGTCAAGCCGCACGAGGTTTACAACCTCGGTGCGCAGTCACATGTGAAAGTGTCGTTCGAGATTCCGGAATACACCGGCGACGTGACCGGTATGGGAACGCTGCGGCTGCTCGAAGGGATTCGCGAACTCGGGCTCAATTGCCGCTTCTATCAGGCATCATCGTCCGAGTTGTACGGAAAAGTCGTGGAGACGCCGCAGAAGGAAACCACGCCGTTTTATCCGCGCAGCCCGTACGCCGCCGCAAAAGCCTATGCCTTCTACATTACACGGAACTACCGCGAGTCCTACGGGATGTTCGCGGTGAACGGGATTCTGTTCAATCACGAATCGCCGCGGCGTGGTGAGACTTTTGTGACTCGCAAGATCTCGCGCGCGGTTGCCGCGATCAAGCACGGGCGCCAGCAGACGCTGTATCTCGGCAATCTGGATGCGCAGCGGGACTGGGGTTTCGCCGGCGATTATGTGCAGGCGATGTGGGCGATGCTGCAAGCCGAGCGGCCGGACGACTACGTCATCGCGACCGGCGAGACCCACTCGGTGCGCGAGTTCTGCAATCTCGCCTTCGCTCATGTCGGGCTGCCTCTGACCTGGCGCGGAACCGGGGAACAGGAAGATGGCGTCGGCCCGGATGGTCGCGTGCTGGTACGGATTGACCCTCGCTACTTCCGGCCGGCGGAGGTCGATCTGCTGTTAGGGGACGCCAGCCGCGCCCGACAGGAATTGAACTGGTCGCCGACCGTCGATTTCCACGGTCTGGTCCGCATGATGGTGGATCACGACCTCGCTGCGGTCACTGTCCCACGTCGTTAAATTTGTTGCCGTCTGAACGATAACTTTGTCCTCTCCGATCAAACCGCGT
>DASRYX010000181.1:0-4894 GCA_035686985.1 Planctomycetaceae bacterium
GCGGCCGACCACCGCGACCACATGGTCCCCGAGCCCCTTCACCAGAGCCGTTAACGCCAGGGAATCGCGATACGGCGGCATCACCGAGGAGTCCGCCTCCTTGGTCCGTACTTTCTGATAATCCCGGATGAACTGATTCGCCGCCTGATCGAGCTTCTTCGTGCGCGCTGCGCTCCAGCTCTTTTCGTTCTTCGCAGTGAACTCGGCGAGTTGCGGATGACTTTTCGCGTCGACCCGATACCACCGGGTGTGCGGTCCGTGGCCGACGGTGATCGTCAGCCCGTCCTTGCTGCCACCAATGTGGACTTCCATCAGGTCGCTGACCAGCGGCACCGGCTGCGTTTCCAAGTCCGTCAGCAATGGATCGAGCGCGGACGACACCAGCGTTAAAGTCGCCTTGGGAACGGTCGCCGGCGGAAGCTTCACCTCTTCGATGGCGGTGCCATGCAGGTCGCCTGTGAATTTGCCGTTGAACACCTGCAGGTAGACGACGTATCCCGCCGCGATGGTCAATCCCAGTCCCATCACGGTGGCGATCAACCACATCACCTGCGGCGGCCGCTTGCCTTTGCGTTTCTTGATCACCCGCCGGACGGGCGTCGCCGGATCGATGATGGGGACCAGATTCGTCGGCAACGCCGCCGGGGCGGGTTCCGCGGAGGCAAACTCGATGTCCGGAACGTCGGCGTCATTCTCTTCGAGGAGCACCGGTTCGTCATCGGGCACGACCGGCGGAGGGGGCGGGGTCCCGCCCAAGCTGACGGGCAATGACGGTGGCAACGCCGCAGACGGCTTAGGAACGACCATCTTCGTGTTGCATTTCGGACACTTGCCCACGCGGCCGGGAGCCGAATCCGCCACGCGAATCGTCGCTTCGCAATAGGGGCAGCGGAACTCAATGGCCATGGCGGCAGTCGTCAAACCGGCGGGAAATAATCGGGCAAGATCGGTTCATCATCGCCCCCCACCTCGCCCCGAACAAGCGCACTCCGCGTTCTTCTCACTTCTGGTAGTCGGGCGAGTTGGCGAACTCTGAAGACAAGACCAGCGATCACTGCAATCTCAACTAAAGCAGCAATAAACACTTACAGCGAAGAAACCTCGGATTGACCGTCGTCTAGCATCGCAGGTATCCTTCGCGGTCCGTAATCAGGGACGGTTGCGGGCAGAACATGGCCAGGAGGGCGTCTTCGTGTCTCATGCCGCGGCTCAGACTGTCGTTCCGTACGCACAGGTCGAGCAACTGCGGGAAGCCCGCAACATCGTCGCCCACGAAGGGCAGGCTCTGCTCGATCTCGCCCGGCGACTCGACACCACCGTCTGCGACGCCATCGAGCGCATTGCGAGCTGCCGCGGTTGCGTCGTCGTCTGCGGCGTAGGCAAGGCGGGCCTGATCGGGCAGAAGATCGCCGCGACGTTTTCCTCGACCGGAACCCGCGCGTTTTTCCTGCATCCGACAGAAGCGTTTCATGGCGATCTCGGCAGCCTCGGTTCCGACGATGTCCTGCTTCTCTTATCACACAGCGGCGAATCGGAAGAGGTGTGCCGGTTGCTGCCGTGGGTTCGCAGCGTCGGCATCCCGATGATCGCGATCACCGGCGAATGTCACAGCACCGTCGGTCGCGCTGCGGAAATCACGATTGAACTTGGCCGCCTGATCGAAGCCGGCCTGCACGGACTGCCGCCGACAACCAGCACCACGGCGATGCTGGCGATTGGTGATGCCCTCGCGCTCGTCGTCGCACAAACGCGCGGATTTACTCCGCAACAGTTCGGTCGCCTGCATCCCGGCGGCAGTCTCGGTCGACGACTCACGCCCGTCAAAGACGTCATGCGGAGCGGCGACGAGATGCGCATCGCCGCGCAAACCGAATCCGTACGAAATGTTCTCACCAGCCTGCGACGGCCGGGCCGGCGCACTGGTGCTGTCATCCTTGTCGATGAGGAAGACCGTCTGAGCGGGCTCTTCACTGATAGTGATCTCGCCCGGTTGCTGGAACAACGACGGGACGACCAGTTGGATCGGCCGATTGTGGAAGTCATGACCGCCCGGCCGATCACGATTCGCGAAGATGCGATTCTTGAGGAAGCGGTCGGTTTGCTCAGTGCTCGCCGCTTGAGCGAGCTGCCGGTGGTCGACGAAGACGGCCGTCCTGTCGGCCTGCTTGATATTACAGACGTCATCGGACTCATTCCAAAATAGGGCAGTGGGGAATAGGCAGTGGGCAGTAGGGGAACTCAGCTTCACCACTGCCCACTGCCCACTCACTACTCCCCAGGAGCAGTTCTTGCGGCGATTTCTGCTCACGATCGGAACAGCGGCAGCGTTGTGCGGCATCTCGATGCTGTACTCAGCGCTCATGCGTCCGGTCGTGCCCATTGCCCCGCCGCAGCCGCCGCCAACGCTTGCCGTTCTCGAAGACAATGACGCCACGAGGCCGGTTGAAAACGTCCGCGTCGCCGAAACGTATCTCGCCGCGCAACAACCCTGGACCACCACCGCGCGGTATCTGCTGCGGGGCGAACAGGGGGCGTTCCTGTTCACCAATGACTGGCAACCTGACGGCAAGGAAGGCCGCATTCGCCTCAGCCCGTTTGCGATGGCGTGGGTGAGCATCAATAAAGACACCGGTCTCGAAGAAGCCGTGACCGTGGTCAGCGAATCGGCGTCCCTCAAGTTCTCCGGCAAGTTCGACATGATGTCCGCCGACGCCGGTCGCGTGATCGGCGCCACCCTCGAAGGTCGTACGCAGATCACCGGGCCAAACGGTTTGCTGATCGATGGCCGCAATTTCCACTTTTTCGAAGCCTCGGCGAAGTTGTGGAGTGACCTGCCGATTACGTTCGCCTATGCGGGAAACAAAGGAAGTGCGAACCGTTTTCAGGCCGATCTGATTCCGCAAGCGGGACCACCCGAGCGCGATCGCCCGCACATCTTCGGCGTGCGCGCCATGCGTCTCAGTCAGAACGTGAAGATGGACCTGCAGCTCAAGCAGAAAGACGGCTCGCTCACCCTCAAGATGAAGTGCGCGGGCAACTTTGAATATGACATTCCGCAGCAGACAGCGACCTTTACCGACAATGTGCTGGCGTTCCGGCAGACCTCGAAGGAGCGCGAAGAGTTCGACTGGATCAACTGCGACAAGCTCGCGGTTCTCTTCGGTGATCCCGCAGCCGAAGCGATCGCGTCCGAACCGCCGATGCTCGCGCCGGGTGAGGGGGCTTCCTATCAACGCCTGAATCAGACGTTGAAGTTCCGGCGTCTGCAAGCCGAACGACTGACCCCCACCGCGACAACGACGGGAACCAAAACGACGCAGACGTTCCAGCTGCACTCGATGGAGAACAAGCTGCGGGCCTCGTTCCGGCAACTGGTTTATGACGGCGAGCAACAGGTTCTCGTCCTGACCGATCCGGACGGCGTGAAAGTGGTGCAGGCGCAGACGCAGCTTCAATCCCCCGAGGTGATGCTGCAGTTCGGCAAAGCCAACAAACTCGTCGGGGCGCTGTGCCGCGGCTCGGGTTGGATCAACCACCGGGAAGCCAAGACGAACACGGTTCTCTTCGCCGCTGATTGGAAGAAGCATTTGCGGCACGTTTCCGACACGGAATCCGGACTCGACCTGATCGAACTCGCAGACACGGCGTCGTTCCGGCAGCCCACCGAGAACAGCGCGCTGGGTGCGGAGTTGATCCGCGTCTGGACCACACCGCTCGCCGGAGCCGGGTCGCTGTCACTCGATACGAAATCAACGTCGAATGACAAACGCGACACGAAACCGAAGTCCGACATCCAGCTCCGTCGGTTTGAAGCAACGCAAGACGTGGTGCTGATCAGCCCGCAGCTCGAAGGAAAGTGTCAGCATCTGGAAGCCGCGGTCGACCTGATGGCGTCCCCGCGGTCTGCCCAGGCCGGTGCGTCACCGCTGAAAGGTTTGCAGAAAAAATCGTCGTCTCCGGACGAATCCACGCCCGCGGAGAAGGAAGACTTTCCGCTGGTCGTGGGGGCCGATCGGATTCGCATCCGGATGATTCCCACGACGACCGCCCAACCCGATGTCGCCGAGGTCTGGACCGACGGGCAGGTCACCCTGACGCAGCAGCGCGTCGCCGGAAAGTCGCCGCTGTCGATCAAAGGCGATCATGTTCACGTGCAGCACAACGGTGGGAACAACCAGACCGTGGAAATCATCGGATCGATGGCCCAGGTCCGTGACAACGGGGTGTATCTCGAAGCAGGCCGTATTGAACTCGATCGTGGTGAGAACCAGATGCGGGTCCCAGGCAAAGGCCACCTGCAACTTCCGGTCAAGAACGACTTCGACGGCAAGGAACTCGCCGAGGCGCAACCGCTGGACGTCAAATGGAAAGAACGGATGACGTTCGATGGTCGGCAAGCGACGTTCCACGGACAGACACGAGCCGAGCTCGGTGAAAGTCGCATCGATTGTGACCGGATGGAAGTGGTCCTCAGTGAGCGGATCTCCTTTACCGAGATGGCAACCGGCAGTTCCGGCAAGTCGGATGCCCGGACGGATCTCGCGGCGGTCCACTGCTTTCATGATGTGAAGTTTCATCACAACCGCCGGCAGGACGCCAAGCTCGTCGACATCCTTATTGCGGAAGTCTGGGAGATGCACATCGACCGCGTGATCGGGGATACGACGGCTCAAGGTCCCGGACGGATTCAGCTCTGGCAGCGCGGCCAGGGAACGCGCGGGCAGATCGCGCCGCAGCAGTCCGCCCGGGCCAACGCTCCGACGCAAGTGGACGCGACGGAGTGGGAATACACACGCGTCAAATTCGATGGCATCATGGTCGGCAACCTGCACCGCCGGCATTCGAGTTTCAAAGATCGGTGTGAAGTCGTCCGCGGGCCGGTGAAACATCCGCA
>DASRYX010000182.1:0-8682 GCA_035686985.1 Planctomycetaceae bacterium
GCGCAAGATTGCGGGGGATCTGCTCCACGAAGCGACCAGCCGGTTGTCGTTTCTTGTGGAAGTCGGCCTGCATTACCTCACTCTGGCGCGGACGCTGCCGACACTTTCCGGGGGCGAGACGCAACGCATCCGGCTCGCCGGCCAAATCGGCCGCGCGCTCACCGGGGTGCTCTATGTTCTCGACGAACCCACGATCGGCCTGCACCCGAGCGACAACGGCCGATTGCTCACGGCCCTCGAAAGACTTCGTGATCTCGGCAACACCATCGTCATGGTCGAACATGACAGAGAAGTCCTCCGCGCGGCCGATTGGTTGTACGATTTCGGTCCCGGTGCAGGGAAATTCGGCGGCACGATCACCGACAGCGGTGCTCCGAAGCTGATCGGCAAGAGTGATGCGTCATTGACAGGGAAATATCTGTCCGACCGCGAGCAGATTATCGTCCCGGAAGTCCGGCGGTGCGTGAACGTCACTCCGACGATCAACGCTCCCGTTGAAGAGGCCGCGCCGTCAAAGCGACGCAAGAAAGCCGCACCGAAAGTCATTGCCGCTCCAGCACCAACACCGCCGGGAGAGTGGTTGGAACTCATCGGCGCCCGGCAGAACAACCTGCGCAACGTCGATCTCCGCATTCCCCTCGCGGCTTTCACGGCGATCACCGGCGTGTCGGGGTCGGGCAAAAGTTCGCTGATTGAAGACACGCTCGCCAAGGCGATCGCGCGGAAACTGAACCGGTCCAGCGATCAACCCGGACCGTATGATGAGCTCCGCGGACTCGAGCATCTCAGCAAGCTGATCGTCGTCGACCAGCAACCGCTGGGCAACACGCCGGCGTCCAACCCGGCGACCTACACGGGCGTCTTTGAGGAGATGCGCGAACTCTTCGCGCGACTGCCGGATTCGAAAGTCCGTGGTTACCGCCCCGCGCGGTTCAGCTTCAACCGTCCCGGCGGTCGGTGTGAGGCGTGTGAAGGCAACGGTCAGAAGAAAATCGAAATGCACTTTCTCCCCGATGTGTGGGTGGAGTGCGATGAGTGCCGCGGACAGCGCTACAACACCGAAACGCTCGGCGTGAAGTTTCACGGCAAATCGATCGCTGATGTGCTGGCGATGTCCATCGGTGAAGCGCTCGAGCTGTTCCATAACCTGCCGAAGATCCGCGGCCCGCTCGCGGTCCTGGCGGCCATCGGGCTGGATTATCTTACGCTGGGACAACCCGCCCCCACGTTATCCGGCGGGGAAGCGCAACGCGTGAAGCTCGCAGCGGAGCTGGCGAAACCGCAATCGGGCCGGACGTTGTATCTACTCGATGAACCGACGACCGGCCTGCATTTCGACGATATCCGCAAGCTGCTGAAGATTCTCAACAGTCTTGTGGATGCCGGTAATACGGTGGTCGTGATTGAGCATAATCTGGATGTCATCAAGACCGCGGACTGGATCGTCGATCTCGGCCCGCACGCCGGCAGTGAAGGGGGCTACATCGTCGCCCAGGGGACCCCGGAAGATATTGTCGGAAGTCCAGGGTTTCTTAACCCTGGGTCTCTGCAACCGATGAAATCGCTGACTGCGGAGTGTCTCGCGCCAGTGCTGGCGTCGGGGCGGCGCGGCCCGCGCGAATCGTTCGATCCGCAAAGCGTGTTGAAGAAGCGCTCCGGCGATATGGATGTGGCCAAGATCGGCAAAGAAATCCGCATGCCGTGGGAAGTCGACGGCCGCAAATGGCACCTGCGCGAGCGCCTCGCACGAACGGGGAAACCCGCCCGGTGGGATGGTCGCATCCTGGAAACAGTGATCGACGCAATCGAAGCCACCGAAGGGTTCGCTCCGGTCAACTGGAATGCGCAGTACGTGGTTGAAGCCATCGGCACCCGCAAGGGAACGGGCTGGTTTCTCCACGCTCACACGGGCGAGGAATGGTACACGACGCTGAACTTCCGAGTCGCGAAGAATGCCTTTGATGAAGACGAGCTGTCCGCCACATTGAACCTGACCGACTTCGACGACCTCGACGATATGCCGGTTTATGGTCGGCAGGCCCGCGTCCGGGTCCGCGCCGCCCAGGCCCCGTGGCATGAAGTCGTGATCTCGCTCTACAAACTTGAAGAAGTCGAGTCCCCCGCGTTTCAAAGCTTCCTGAAAGAGGCGATTCAGTCGTACCTCGAAGCGGCCAATCCCGAGAAGCTGAACCTGGAAGACCTGACGCCGTGGAAGAAGCTGGGCCGCAAATGGCATGTGATGCGGAAAGGCTTTCTGCAGGGCAAAATCGCTTGGGATGTTGAGGTGATCGAAGGCGTCTTCTCCCTGCTCGATGAGGTCTGGCCGGAAGCCAAGGTCGACTGGTCGGGCAAGGTGCTGGTGAATTATCGCCGGGGAAAAGAGCGGCTGGGTGTGGTCGTCTCGAAACGACCCGCGGGGGTGGATCTGGAGTTGATCGTGCCCTCTGGATCGGTGCCACTCGGGCGGGTTACCAGCTTTGGAATCGAGCCGCGTGTTGAGCCGGGGGAGATCGGGCTCGATAAAGTCTGCCTGCGCTTCACCACGGTGGAACAGGTACGGCTGCCGGCGCTGCGGACATTTTTACAAGCCCTGTTCAAAACGGCGTGACATTTCGCCGGGAGGGCGAAGCTCCCGCGGAGCCGCATTGCGGCAATACGCTGGGACAATCAGCGGCTCAGCGGGAGCTTCGCCCTCCCATATGATTTACACAGAGCGCTGTACTCCCGCGATCACGGTCTCCAGATATTCCCGGGCGCGACGAGCCAGCACACCAATCGCTTCCGGTGTCGTCGGTCGCGGCACGAGTGGCGCAAAAAGATTCTCATAAGCCAAAGGCATCGTGCGCCCCGTGAACGCGACAGGTTCCAGCAGACGGTAATGATCGATCTCGCCGAAGCCGGGACCGCAGTCTTCGTCTTTCGGCCAGTTGCGATGGTCCTTGATGCAGAAGCTGCGGATTTCGCCGACGCACTTCTGAATGTCGGGCAGCGGATTGACGTCGAGATAATCCATCACATTGCCCGCATCGTAATTCACGGCGATGTTCGGGTGATTCACTTCGCGGATGATCGCGGCGCAGGCTTCACCCGTCCCGGTCTCACCGCCGTGCTGTTTCACGACGATCGTGACATTGTGATCCTTTGCAATGGGACCGAGTTGCTTGAAGCGTTCGACCCACACCGCGCGGTTGTCGCCCTTCGTGTGGCCAAACGTCAGCACTTGTCCGATCCCGGCGGCGGCCGCCTGTTTGATGCGCTGCGTCAGCACCGCCAGTCCGCGCGGATGTTCGGGATAGACGGTGGAAAACATCATGACCGGTTCAAGACCGAGGTCCCGACATTTCGTCGCGAGCAACTTCGACGTCGACGGCGGGGCGTCTTCCGCCATCACCGGTACCTGTTCACCGCCAGCTTCCCGATGCGTCACGCCCCACGCGACAAAGCGAAATCCTGCCGCCTGGATTCCCGACAACGCCCGCTCCAGTGGAAACCCGCTGTAGGGCAACGTCATACAGGCATGCTGAAAGACAGTCGGCTGGCGTTCTTCCGCACGGAGTGCAGCAGCGACCGTCGGCCACAGCGCACAAGTCACCGCGGCCTGTTTCAGGAATCGACGGCGATCACTGGGCATCGGTTGATCCTCAATAGCAGATGCAACGTCAGAGTCGCGTGACCCCGGGTACGGCGATGGGAGCCATGGGCAACTCGCGGTCCCAGTCGTAGTGCCGCGGGGTGAGATCTTCCTTCGAGTTCCAGGCCATGTCCCAGGTGATTTCCTGGCCGGTGTAGGTCGCCATGCGGCCCATGATGGCCAGCAGCGTGCTTTTGGCCATGTACTCGCCGTTGTTGATCGGGTGGCCTGCACGAATGCTGGCAAAAAGCTCGTCGTGTTCCACCTGGTACAGGTTCTTCGCTTCGCCTTGGAACGTCCATTCGCTGGGAGCGGTGATCCGCACACCGCCGCGACGTTCGGTCAGGATCGCGGCTCCCTGGGAACCGAGAACGTGCACGCTGATGTCGTTTTTGCAGCCCGGCTGCTGACGCGTGTTGCTGATCAACCGCGTGCCGTTGGCGTACTCGTACACCACGCTGTGATGATCGAAGATGTTGCCGTATTCAGGGCCCTTGCGAACCTCACGGCCGCCCATGCCGACGGCTTTCACAGGGTACTGGTCACCCATGGCCCACGCGCAGAGATCCAGATTGTGGACGTGCTGTTCGACATTGAAATCGCCTGAGAGCCACGTGAAGTAGTACCAGTTCCGCATCTGCCACTGCATGTCAGACCAGCTCTCTTTCCGGGGGTGAACCCAGATCGGTCCGCGGTAGTCGTTGGCAAGCAGGGTGTGAACATCGCCGATGGCACCGCGCTGAATGCGCTGCACGGCTTCGCGATACGGCGCGTGATACCGCAGGCACAATCCCGACACGACCGCGAGATTTTTCTGCTTTGCATCCGCACAGCTTTTCAGCACGGAATGCACGCCGGGTGTATCGACCGCGCACGGTTTCTCGGCGAAAACATGTTTACCGGCATCAATGGCGGCTCGCAGATGCAGCGGCCGAAATCCGGGCGGCGTCGCGAGCAGCACGACATCGACACCGCTCGCGATGACCTGCTTGTAGGCCTCGAAGCCGGTGAACCGCCGTTCGGGCGGCACGTCGATTTTCTCGGCGAGACCATTCAGACCTTTCAGATTTTCGAGACTCGACTCGAGCCGGTCACCGAAGGCGTCCCCCATCGCCGTGAGTGTGACGCGGCTATCCGCCATCAGGGCCTGTGACGCCGCGCCGGTCCCACGACCGCCGCACCCGATGAGGCCCACCCGCAGCATGTCGTCACCGGCGGCGTGCACCGCGTGCTGCAGTTGCAGGGCTCCCGCCAACGCCCCGCTGGTAGCAAATGTCGAGGTCCTCAGGAACTCGCGCCGTGTGGAGACCGAATTCACCGGTTCGCTGGAGGACATCGCACACTCCACTGGCAAGAGGACGGACTCACATCGTCTTGGCAAAATACAGCGCGGCGTAGACTTTCGGATCGATGAGCTTTCCTTCAGCCACGCGCGCCTTCAACCAGCGGCGAATCGTTCGCAGCGGTACTGCATGAACAATAATCTGCTCATGATCCACGCCGCCGCCCGATTGCGTTTGCCGGCAGCCGGTCGCAAGAAAGTGCGTCACCACTTCATTGGTCAGCCCGGGTGACGACGGGCAGTCATCCAGATGCTGCCAGTGCTTCGATTCGTATCCGGTTTCTTCCATCAACTCGCGCTGTGCGGAAACCAGAAGCGCTTCACCGCGCTGATCGGGCGCGTCACCGGAGAGACCTGCGGCGACATCGATCACCGCTGTCTGCACCGCGGGGCGGAATTGCTCGGTGAGAATCAGTCGCCGATCTTCGGTGATCGCCGTAATCGCCACCGCACCCTGGCAGTTGGTGCGCTCGGCGATTTCCCAGCGGCCAGCACGAACGAGCCGCAGGAATTTTCCGGTGCCAAGCACCTGGCGACCGCTGGCTTTTTTCTTGGGCATAACACGACTTTAGATGGTGATCTGACGATCGCGGGAGGTGACGTCCCACCGGCCGGTCACGCGGCCGCCTTCAGCCACATAAACCCATTTGTGCAGCGCACTCGTCGGGCAGACGTGCTTGGGGATCGCCAACAGGACATCGCCGGGTTTGTAGTTTTTCGCGAGCGGCGTCTGCAGCACGAGATGTTCTTCGTTGTGCAGCACCTGCTCCGCGTGCGGGAGGTCTGGGAAGAAGATCCGGTTTCCTTTCGGGGGATCGGATGCCACCGCCTTGTTGCCGACATCGCACGTCAGCCGGTCGTCCGTCGGACGGCTGATCACGCGGGTGATGATCCATTGCGCGGGCTCAAAGTGCATCTCCGGGAACGCGCTCGCATAACCGGTGTCATGGAACACGCAAGTTCCGGGGCTGAGTTCCACGACGGGATCCGTAAGCTTCGCGAACACGGGAAAGGATCCCGTGCCACCGCAGATGATCTTCGGCACCGGCCACCCGCGGGCCACGAAGTCGTCGCGCAGCTTTCGGGCAATCTCCCATCCCGCGAGCACGGCGGTGGTGCGGTCCTCCAGTGCCGTCTGATGATTGTGCCCGTCATAGGCGTGAAAGCCCCACGGTTCCAGCCCCGGGGATTGAATGATCTGTTGGTAGAGCGCCGCGGCGTGAGCCGGATTGCTCACCCCGGTGCGATGCAGCCCGGTGTCGACGTCCAGGACGACGCCCATTTTCGAGGTCCAGCCGCGCGGTTCTTTCATCGCGTTGCTGAGCGCCGTGAGCATCGCCGCATCATCGGCCGTCGCTGCGAAGGCGACATCGGGATACTTCTCGCGAAACTTCACCGCCCGGTCGATGTTCGGTCCCACGAGGTTATAGGCGAGAAAAATGTCTTTCACGCCCGCGTCGGCGAGCATCTCCGCTTCGGCGAAGGTCGCACATTTGTGCTTCGTGATGCCCATCGCCAGTTCGATTTTCGTCACCGCGGCCATCTTATGCGTCTTGCAGTGCGGCCGCAGACGGGTCACGGAGCCCGCCATGGCGATCATCTTCCGCAGATTGCTTTCCATCGCCTCGCGAACGATGACCAGCGACGGCGAGAGGCACTCGGCCACGTTTTCCAGAACTGGGGGCGCGATCATCAACGACTCTCATAAGCCCGAAGCGCGAGCGCCGGGTGAATTGGATAAAGTGAACCCGTCGCTGGCGCTCCGGGCTCGTTGGACTACGAGAAGAACACTTTTTCCGCGGTTTTGCGCAGCAGCCAGTCTTTCGCATCGGCATCGAGGAAATCGAGCCGATCACGAATGAGCTCGATGGATGCGGCGTAGCTGTGCGGCTTCTGCATCTGGAAGGGCCCATCGCTCGCCCACATCAGGCGCTGCGGTCCGTACGCCTCCAGCACCTGCTTGATGAACGGACCGAGATCGGTATACGGCGGTGTCTTCTTCCCCAGCGCGTAGAACGCGGAAACCTTCACCGTGATCTGCGGATGCCGCGCCATATCGCAGAGCGCCTTCGCCTCCGCCGCGGGAATCTCACCAGTGACGCCAATACGGCAGAGATGATCAATCACCACCGGGGTTTCGGGATGCATTCGACACATGCGTTCGAGCGACGGCAGGCCGTTGGGGTCCATCAGGCAGCACATGTTAAGCCGTTCTTTGGCCGCCACGCGCCACATCGTCTGCATCGTTTCCGAGGCCAGCCAGGTGTCGAAATTGCGGTCCTTCGGATAGATCCGGAAGCCCGTGCAGCCCTGCTTCTTCAGCGTGAGCATTTTTTCCGTGGGGTCACCGTGATCCTGTTCGATGACCGCCACGCCACGGAATTGCTGCGGGTGCGCTTTGATGACGTCCGTCATATAGGAATTGTCGTACCCGTAGAACGACATTTGAATCAGCACGACGCGGTTGACGTCGACGGGCTTCATCGCCGCCTGCAGTTCCTCGACGGTGAAACTCGCCGGGTCCATGTTCGCCCGGCGATGCCCCGGCCCGAGCGGATACTTCGCCGTGTCCGGCGTCCAGATGTGACAATGCGCGTCAATCGCGTTCATGCGGCGGTACTCGCAAAAGGACAACAGAATCGTTGTCGATTATGCGTTCCGAGGACGGAAAGTCCAACCCGCCGGAATGAATTCGCGCGAACGTCTTACTTCTGCCACGGGACGGAGCGGGGTTCCATCCGTGGGGACGCGCTTCCGAGCCAATCCGAGCGGTGCACCGGAGGTGCTTCGGGCGGGGTCGCGCGAGTCAGATGAATCAAGCGCGGACGAAAGACCACGGCGAGCACTAGTGGCAGATACCACAGAATGTAAATGCCGCCTTCGTTCGGATACCAGAACTGCGTCGCGATGATCACCGCCGCGGAGTGCGCCAGCAGATGTTCGAGGGTTTTTTCCAGCGGCCAGATGGTGAGCATCACCAGCGCGACGCAGAACGTTGCGAAGACCGGGATGCGATACGCGGCATCATACAGAGACCAGAAACCGAGACCTTCGCCCCCTTCGAAACGGAGTGCGGACCAATCGATCGAACCGATGATTTGCCGCGTGAACGACGCGGTGTCCCCGGAAGTGAGCATCAGACTGGCGATCAAGATGGCGGTTACACTGGCGACCGCGCCGGTAAAGCGGAAGACGCCGCGCCGCCAGTAGAACGCGATCCAGACCGGCAACAGGAACAGCGCGAAGAACATCGTGCCGCACGCCAGACCGAGCAGACAACCAGCGACCATCGGTCGCTGATAACACACGACGGCCCACAAGATTAGTGCCGCCGGAAGAACGTGCATGACGCGGCTGGTGTCGTACGCGGTGCAGGGCAGCAGCAGATACATCGTGGCCATGGCGAGGCCGAGATTCGTGTCGAGGAAATGCCAGCGGCCGAGGCATACCAGCCCGAGCATCACGGCGACATGCGAAAGCACGGCGAGACACCGTGCGGCGGCAAACTCCGCACCACCCACCAACGGGACGACCGGCGTTGCCAGCAACCGTCCCGCCGGACCGGCCGAGGGCGCTTCGGACTGCGTCTCGTCGATCTCCTGCCCCTTGAGAAGATCATCTGCCATCCGAACCGTGTTCACCGCCGATTCATGCGGCTCTTCGCTGACGATGTTCGCGACCTGGAACGCGAGCGCGGAGCACAATAGAA
>DASRYX010000183.1:0-1542 GCA_035686985.1 Planctomycetaceae bacterium
CTTGCAAGTGAAACGATACACCGCGTTGCGCTGTTCCTCGGGCAGATTTTCCCGATGACGCAGGAGCAGAACATCGCGGATGAAGTCGAAGATCCGGCTGCTCATCGCCGGGTTACGCCGCTTCGCATGGGCGACCGCCCGCTCAACGAACATGGCATCCCGTTCCAGCACCTGATCGGTCTGAACATAGGTGCGATAGACGCTGAAGCACGCCATGACTTCCTGCAATGCCCGCGTGAGACTGTGCAAAGTAAAGTCGCGCGTCAGGCGATTGCTTTCCGAGATCCGGTCGAGCCGATCACCGAGGACGTTGAGCTCGCCCGCCATGCTCATCCGCACAATCAATCGCTTGCATTGATACGCCAGCTCCGCGAAGTCCAGCGTCTCCTCCGTGAAGCGCTGATACAACGTCGACAACGGCCGTTCTCCCGCCGGGTCGATGAACAGACCGTTCAAATGATTCAGAAATTCGTAGCCCACCGTTCCATGCACTGGCCAGTTTTCGGGCAGCATTTCATCCGGCGCGAGGATCTTCTCCACGACGAGATACAACGGCCGGGCGAGTGGTGAACCCGGAATCGATGATGCCGCCCGCCAAAGTGCGGCGAGACGATCGTCTGTCGCCGCGGTTTGCGTATCAGTACCGTCTTCCCGGCAGAGTCTCAGGAAATGCGATTCCTGGAGCTGCCGCAGATACTCCGAAGGATTATAGAGTCCGTCGGGATGATCGATTCGCAGCCCGGTAATGGTGCCTTCGTCGAGCAGATCAAAGATGAGTCGATGCGTGTCCGCGAAGACGGGCGGTGACTCCGTGCAGACCGCGGCCAGCTCGTTGACATCAAAAAATCGCCGATAATTGATCTCGTCCGCTGCGACCCGCCAGTACGCCAGACGGTACGCCTGCTGCGCGAGCAACTCGTCCAGCCGATCGAAACTGTGTGGGTCTTCGGGCTGTCCATTGAACAGACGCAAATTCTCGTCGATGAACGCGGCGATCTCCGGCGAGCTGTCCGTCAGCGTGTGAAGCCGGCGCTTGATGATCTCCTTCTCGCGCCGCCGTTCGGTGATTCGCTCGGAGTCGGTGTCCGTTCGCAGCGGCAGATTCTTGATCGCCGTCAAAATACTTAACAGTTCAAGAACGTCGGCATGTTCGTTTCCCAGTTGCTGCTGTAAGTCCTCAAGCCGCGGCGACAGAATCAGTGGATAGGTGCACGGCGAAACGGGAAAACGTTCTTCGTAGTAAGTGATCCAGAACGCACCGTTCTCCCGCATCACGGTCAGCTGTCCATTCTCGAGCACCGAGCCGAATTGCTCGCCCAGCACCGGCAGCAGGACTTTGTATGCCAGATCGTGCTTGAGCGGCATCCAGTCGATATCGAAATAGCTGGCGTAAGCGGAACTCGGGCCGTTTTCGAGAACGTCCTGCCACCAGAGGTTAAACCGTGGTGCCGCCGCCATGTGATTCGGAACCACATCCGCGATCAGTCCCATGCCGTGATTGCGCAATGCGGCTCGCAGAGTCCGGAGATCGTCGAGTGTGCC
>DASRYX010000184.1:0-5688 GCA_035686985.1 Planctomycetaceae bacterium
CTTTCACTGTCGTCGTGCCAAACGGCCACGGCGCGGGCATGCGCGTTCCGGGACGGTACGCCTGCGGATCGAGCATATAACGATGGAACCAGTCCTCTCGCAGCCGTTTGGTCATCGTGGTGAGATTGATCGCCCGCACGCCTTGCGACGGATGCGTCGCGAAGTCGTGACACTTGATGCACGACAAGGCGTTCGCCCCGACCAGATGGCGGCCGACCGCGGCGACCTTGTACTTCGGAAGCTTGAACGCGGATTTCGGCGGGGCGTCGGTCGCAGAATGCGCCTGACGATCGACGGTCGCGAAGGCTTCGATCAGGTGGCCGACATTCCCGCCGCCGAACTTGGGCATTTTCGCCTGCATATAAAGTTGCCGGTCATTCGCCCCTTGCTCGAGGACATGCTTCATCCAGTCGTCGCGGAGCTTGTCGCCGACTCCGGTCAGCGCCGGGGGAATGCGGCCTTCATCGCCCATTTCTTTCTGCGTGGATGAGAAGAACGCATCGCGTGGCTGTTCCACACCACCGATCTCGCCGCGCTTGTGGCACGCGTAGCAGTTGAACGAGACCAACGTGGCGTGCACGACATCCGCGGGAGTCCGTGACGGTGGCGTGGAGCCCAGCACGGAGGCCAGGGACTTGCGTTGCTCTTCCGAGAAACGATACTGCGGCACCGACGCCGCGGGCGATTCCGCGAGACAACCGCCGGTCTTGTTTTGCAGTTCATTCCATGGTTTAGCGGTTTGCTGCGCGGTCAGCGTCTGGCCATCGTGCTTCAACTGGTGACACGCCGCACATCCCACCGATTGAAACAGTTCACGTCCGCGCGCCGCCAGCGACGCATCCACGGCGAAGCCGCGTTTCTCGGCTTGCGGCGATTCCTTCGACAGAGACACGACCGCCGCGAGAGGCATCCGCTTCAGGCCGTTCCCCTCGATGTCCACATCGAGCACGGCTTCGCCGCCGCCCTGGAAGTAATCCACGATCACGGGATGCCAGCCGACATCGAAGGAATGGCGGCCCTTCGTTTCCTCCCGCGGATGGACCCCGTCGACGGCGATGATCTCCTGCCCGGCAATCGTCAACCGGCTGCCATCGTCGGACGCCAGATAAAACTGATGCTGTGCCGGTGCTTTCACATAAAGATGGCTTTTGAACCGGATCGCGTAGTTGTTCGCTCGACCGGCGACGGTGAGATCAAAGCCCGCACACTGGCCAGTGCTCGCCGGCTGCAGCGCGTCAAAATCGGGCAGCTTCTCCCAGCTGCCGTGATAGACCGCGAACTCAACGTTCGGCGCGAGGTCGACATCCTGCACAAAAAACTGCGCGATGTCACGGTAGTCTTCGTCCTTCAAACCAAACTGCGGCATGCGTCCGGACGGCCGCGATTTCAGCGGCTCCTTCAGAAACGCCGCGAGGCTGAGGGCGGTGTATTTCTTGCCGAGATCCGGCAGCGGTGTTGAAGTGACGATGTCCGCGGCGTCCGTTTCGACGGCATTGTGACAGGCCGTACATCCCACGCGATGGAACGTCGCCTTCCCGCGCTTGGCCGCCGTCTGATCCGGATGCGAATCGGTGACGCTGCCGGTACTCGCCAGGAAATGAGTGAGGGCCTCAATCGCGGCGGGACGATCGGACTCGGGAACCGCGTGCAACACATGCGGCATCGTCGTGCCGGGCTTAATCCGCTGCGGATCAGCAAGGTATTCCCGCAGCCATTCGGGTCGCACGCGATTGCCGATGTCGTCCAGCACCGGCGCCTTCTTCGGGGCGACTGCCGTCAATTCTTTCGGACCTTTGTGACACGACAGGCAATTCAATTCCTGGACGAGCAACCGCCCGGCGTCGCTCGGCAACAGAACGTTCTCGCCTTCGTCCGTTTGTGCGGCATGAAACCGTTCAAATCCAGGAACGCGCGGTGCGGCGGACAGCATCGCCGGGGCCATTGCAACGCACAACATCGCGCTAAAAACAGATCGTCCTGCCGGCTGCATGCGTCGGTCCTTGCCAGTCATCATCAGTGGTGACACGAGAGCCGCAATAATAACCCCGCGAGACCATGGCTGACCAGCAAACACTTCAGAGCGGTATTGGCTTTTGGGCGGAGAGCGTCCAGTGGCGGTCGCTGGTGAGTTGCACGCAATCGGGACCGAGACCTAACGGCCGGATCATCTCGCACACTTCTTCGACTGTGAGCGCCGCCCGCAGGGAATCGCGAAAGAGTTGCCGTTGATGCGCGTTCGCACTGCCGGCGTAAGTTTCGACGAGCCGATCCCACTCGGCGATATCGCGCGGACGGTGCAGGTCGCGAAAAAAGAACACACCGCCCGGCTTAAGAATTCGCCAGCATTCCTCGAACACTTCCGCCGGCTGCGGGATGTGATGGATGATGCTGTTCGACATCACGACGTTGTAAGACGCATCGGGATCGGACAACCACTTGCAGTCGCACTCGACACACCGAACGGAGGACGCAAATCCGGCAGCGTCGATATTTTTCCGCGCGATTTGCAGCATCTCCGCTGCGGCGTCGGCAGCGATGATCTGTGCATTCACGCCGCGCCGCAACAGCTCGATCGGAATCTGCGCTGTCCCGGTGCCGGCATCAAAGACGCGACAAGGCGTCGCCGTCACCGGCCAGACGCGCAAGAGATCATCCACGAACACGCCATTGACGTGCGTATGATCCATGGCGTCGTAGTCGGCCGCGTCCGTGGCGGTGTCCATCACCTCCGGTTCAAGAACACGGCTGAGCATGGACACCGTCCGCTACGGATCAGGCTTACGAAAGCACAGCGGCCGAAGCCGTTTCTTCTTCGACAATCTTCCATGAGAGAAGATGCGTGTTGGAATCGACGATCTCGACAACCGTCTTGCGGCCGGTGGCAATTGCGACTTCATAGCCGGCCGACTTCAGATGCGTGACCTGCTCGCAGTCTGCGGGCAGGCGGCAGTCGTCTTGAACGGCACGCCACCACTGCAGGTGCGGCCAGTCGCGCTTGATGGCTTCCAGACACGTTGCCAGGTTCTTGCCGCCGACGCCGGGCTTGAAGCCCGCTCGTTCCGCCACTTCGGTGAAGGTGGCCAACTTCTCGTGCCGCTTCAACTCCCACAAAACTTCAGCAACGGCTTCGGCGCGAATCGACGGCATGACATTGTCTCCTGGAGAACTTGGGTGATGACAGACAGTAATGAATGTCTCGCCGGTTGTTCTCGCAACGAACAGGAACCGAGGAGCAAAAACTCGCCCGCATCACTTTCGAATGAAAGAGCCGCGGAGCATTCCTTAATGATGGTGACTGAGACCTACCTTACTCCACGTGATGACGTGAAACAATCCATCATCACGATTCCCGGGCAGGAAAAGTCACGTGTTCGCTTGCATTCGGCCGACGCGGTCATCTCGAAATTAGCACGGTTACCGAGATACCCAAGACCGGTCAGGCGACCTTGCGAGCAGGAACAGCATCGGTGCGCGCGGGCAGCGTCAGAATCTGCGCCGAATCATCAACCGACAGCGGCATCTCCTGGCAGACGCGCGCGAACAACCGGAAGAGATCGTCCAGTCGCTGTAGTGGTGCGTCTCCGGGCGAACGGCCTTCGGCTTCGAGCACCGCGATCATGCCGTCTTCACGTGGCACCGAATACGCGAACTGCCACTGGCTGCCGGGCGTGGCCAGCGGCTCGGTATTCCCAGCCCACTCGAGCACGAGTTCGCTCTGTCCCGATTCCGCAGCGCCACAACGGAGTTCGAGACTCGTCCCGCCCATCTGTTCGACGCGCTGGGAGACCTTCTGCCAGATGTCCAGCCGGGTGCGAGGGTCAAAGCGGTCGAGCCGGGCCAGCAGAAAGCGGGTTTTCATCACACCCGAAGTATCCGCGAGCAAGACACCCAGTTCCTGGATGTGACGGTAAAACAAGACGGTTTCCTGATAGCCAAAAATGCGGCCGACGATGAGCAAGACCAGCACGGACCCGCAGATGGCGAGACCGGCGAATTCGTTATCGAGCTTTGAGGCCGTAAGCGCTGCGGCCGCCATGACCAGACACAGTCCGCTGATCGCCAGCAGCGCCTGCTTGCGTGTCAAACCGTGGTGATCCTGCAGCCGGTGGTGAATGTGGCCGCGGTCGCCTTCGCCGATGCCCTTCCCGTTCAGTTTGCGACGCACAATCGCCATGAACGTATCGAAGATCGGCACACTGATCAGCACCATCGGCACTGCGAGCGTGTAACCCGTCGCCGCTTTTGATGTTGATTGAATTGATAACGCGCCGACGAGAAAGCCGATCGTCAGGCTGCCACCATCGCCCATGAAGACTTTTGCGGGCGGCCAGTTCTGAGTCAGAAAACCGCCCACGCTGCCCGCGGCAATCAGGGCAATCACCGCGGCACCATACTGCTCCTGCATTCCGAACAGCGCCGCGACCGTCAGCAGTGAAATCGTGCCGACTGTCCCCGCGAGCCCATCAAGGCCGTCGATGAGGTTAATCACGTTCGAACACGCGACCAGCCACATCACCGTAAACGGAACGGCGACCAGTCCCAGATGAATCTGCATGCCGAGCAAGTGAACCGTGTCCACAGCCGAGGTCATGCAGGCAAACGGCAGGCTCGCAATGAATTGCCCCAGCAGTTTGGTGCGCGGCCGCAGCGCGAAGCGGTCATCGACAACACCGAGCACACAGAACAATGTCGCCGACAGAAACAACGGGACCGCAAGTTCGACCGTCATCGGGTCGTACAGCCAATCCTGTTTCATGACGGCCGCGACGCCGACCACGATCATCATGGCCGTACAGAACGCCGCTCCGCCAATCACGGGCGTGGGCTTCTTATGCAGCTTGCGACCACCGTCGGGCTTATCGACCAGCCCGAGATGCGGCGCGCAGCTCCGGGCGAGCTTGGTGAGGGCCGCACTCAGCGCCAAGGCGGCAAGCGGGGCCACCACCCACGGCGCCGTCAGCAGTCCTTGCATGGCGACTCACCTTGTCACACGAGCAACATGAAGACCGAGACCGCTTGAACCGCGATCCGCGGGATCATGACGCGCGCAAGCTCCCGCCCTTTCCTCAGGAAAGGCGCAGCGAAGCCCTTGGGGATGTCAACGGGAATGGAAACACGAATGGACGGACGGAACGGCAATGGCAGGTCACAGAGACCGCGCCTCGGTCGCCCCGTCAAGAGGTGGCGGAGTATATGCGCCGTCGAATTCCGGTCAAGTTCAGATCGGCAAGTCCTGCCGTCGGGCAAAACCCGCACGCGATAACCGGCGGTTAGAAGTCAACCTGCACACGGGAAACGAAGAGATCGGCTTGACTCCATCCGCGCGCGGAGTTGTCGAGCATCGCATGGATCCAGTTCCCTTGGATCTTCGTATGCGTGTTCAGGAACCAGGTGATGCCCAGAGTGGTGTCCTGCAGAATGCCGTTGCCGGCTTTGCTGGTCCCCGTGAACGTGTTCGTCGCGGCGTTGTAATAGTGCCCGTCGAGCTTGTTCGGATTACGCAGATCGACGATGGACCACCGCGCGGCGATCTCCCAGGCTCCCCACCCGGCGATGCACTCCTTATCCAAGGGAATGAAGTCGCGGTGAGGCACCAGCTTGCCGAGGGTTCCGGTCTGCTTGTCGTAAACCCTATGCTCGCCGGTCAGACGGTAGGCAACCTGGCCGTAAGCCCCGTGGTAAAAGACC
>DASRYX010000185.1:0-22044 GCA_035686985.1 Planctomycetaceae bacterium
GGGTGGCGGGGGCGCACCGCCCTGGCGGAAGCCCCCGGACAGTGACGCGCCGATTCCGGGGGCTTCCGCTGCGCGGTGCGCCCCCGCCACCCGCGAGAAGACTTCCCGATTGTGATCCTGCAAACCGGCGACGCCATCCAGACCCGTGTGTTCCTGAAACGCGCCGCAGCATCCCTGATCGCGCGGCACGATCACTTGTACGTTGTTTTCGATCAGCACCCGCACGGTCGCGAAGTTGATTTCACGGAACAGCGCTTCCATCAAACAGCCGGTGAGGAGCGCCACCTTCGGTCCGGTCGGTTTGCGGCGGGCCATCAACCAGGCGGCGTAATCGGCCGTGGATTGTGTAACGGACGGTTGTCCCGGGAACACAAAGCGATGCGGCAGTATTCCCGCCGTTCTTAAGACTCGCGCGGGGGCAAACATCCAGTTCATCAACGAAGGACGGGCCGCCAGCTTCGCCATACCGCGGAGCAGCATCGACGGCCGCGCGCGTTTCGTCTCCACGTGATCATGTCGGACGTGCTCGAAAATTTTTCCGTAAGGTACATTCGCCGGGCAGGCCGATTCGCACGCCAGGCAGCCAACACATTCGCTGGTATAGAAGTCGGTCCACTCGTCACGTGGCAACCGGCCGTCGGCTTCCTCCCGCCACAGCCGCAGCCGTCCGCGCGGCGAATTGTTCTCATCGCCGGTGAGCTGATAGGTCGGGCAGACCTCGAGACACAGCCCGCAGTGCACGCAACTGCTCAGCAGGTCGGCGTCGAACTTCGGCGGGAGAGCCGCTTGAGCCGGGGTCACGGAAGCCGACATGCTTGTTCCAGATGCGAAATCCAGGCGGACTCAGCGGGGTTCGGGGGCAGAGGTGGGAGATGGCGCGAATACCAGTCGCCACCAGCGGCGTGCAACCGCTCGGTGGTTCGATCAATGATTCGCTGGATCTGCGCAAGATCGCAGTAGACATGCACCACGGCGGGGTAACAGAGAGCGATCGCTTTTACGTCTAGAAGAGCGGTGATTTCCCGAGCGAGGTTGATGACCAGTTCCGTTGTCGTCTTGAGAACAAGGTCCGGGCGGCCGTCGCGCGGAGCCGCCCCGCCCTCATCGACGTGCAAGTTCAATCCATACCGCGTGGCCAGAGCAGCGAGGTAGGCGTGATACACCGGCCATTCGGCGGCTAATGCGTTGACACCGATCCGCAGCCGCGCCGTCTGGTTTTCGATGACGTAATCGATCGACTCAAACCAGTTCATCCAGCTGTCGTGAAGCAGATCCGACACCGAGTGTGCGAGCGATTCCGCGGTACCGTCGAACCAGCAGACCGCGGCGAAGTCACCCATCGGCCGAAGACGCAGCACGTAGTCGATCGGGGCTCCAAAACGATCCCCGCTGCCGAGCAGGAAGCGGAAGAGATCGTAGCCGGTGGTGGTCTTCACAACACGTTCGCCGACGCGGATCACCTTGCCGCTGGGCAACCGCCAGTTCATGCCGACGATGTTGTCACAGTACGGACCGAACCGCGAAGAGGCCGGCGCGAACCCGCTGGCCTGGACATGATCGCGCAGCGAGGACGTTTCATCGAACAGCAACGGAAACCGCAACCGGTGCGGCTGCGCGACACGCTGGATCTCATTCGCCGTGGCATCGGCGGAGAGACACAGGATGCCGTCGATCTCGTCGATGAACGGCGTGAAGAGCCGCTCGGCGGCATTGGTCACGGGAGGGCGAAGCTCCTGCTGAGCCGCAGTTGCTTCACGAGACATTGACTGTCCTGGGATGGCTTTCGGCTCGACTGGAGCCTCACCTTCCCGCTGGAATCGCCGCGTGTCGAACACTTTCAGCGGATTGAACTGGTGGCGTGGATTGAAGATCGCGGGGACGGTCAGTTGCAGCCGCAACGAATCGGCACCGAAAACCAGCGGCATGTAGGCGGTCTTGTCGTTGCCGATCCCGTGCTCACCGGACAACGTTCCGCCGACATCCACAACACGCTGCATCAATCGCTTGCCGATGTGCTCGACCTGTTCCAACTGACCCGGAATGCGTGAATCGAACAGAAAATTGGGATGCAGATTGCCATCACCGGCGTGGAAGACGTTCACCGCGCGAATGCCGGCGGCGTCGGCTTCGTCGTACACAAGCTGCAGCAGTTCTGCGAGCGCACGCTTGGGAATCACCGCGTCCTGCACGACGAAATCCGCACTCAACTGCCCCATCAGTCCGCCGGCGACTTTGCGGGCTTTCCACAGCTTCTTGCGCTGTTCGGCTTCATCGCTGAACACGACGTCCCGTGCTCCCGCATCGCGAAGAATCGCCGCGACCGCTTCCACACGCGCGTTGACGAGCGCCGCCGGCCCGTCGATTTCCGTCAGCAGCATGAAGGCGTCTTTCGGCAGTCCGACCGCCATCGGACTGTTTTCGACCATCGCCACACACCGCGGGTCCATCAGTTCAATTGCCACGGGGTTCGACGAATGCACGACCAGCGCGTGAATGGCCCGCTCGGCGGTGATCAGATCGGGATACGTGGCACGGAACGTCCAGACTTTCTCCGGAATCGGCAACAACCGCAGCCAGAACCGCGTGAACGCGGCGAGCGTGCCCTCGCTGCCGACCATGAAGCGCTTCCAGTCTTCGCGCCAAGGTCCGCGCCCTCCCGCCGGACCACCGAAGCGGTGCACGCTTCCGTCCAGCAGCACGGCTTCGACACCGAGGATGTAATTGCTCGTCACGCCATAGCGGAAGCAATGAGCGCCGCCGGCGTTCATGGCGACATTGCCGCCGAGCGTGCAGACCGGGCCGCTCGACGGATCCGGTGGATAGAACAATCCATGAGGCAGGAGCGCGTCTTCGAGTTGCCGGAGGGTGACACTACATTCCGCTTCACACCACAAGCCTTCCCGGTGAATCTGCGGAATATTCCGGAGCGCCGAGGTGTGAATGACGACGCCGCCCTGCGCCGCGACCGGGCCGCCGGAGAGGGACGTCCCCGCACCGCGGAGGCAGACGGGGACGTCCCACTCCCGTGCGTGCTGGACGATCCGAATCAATTCACTGGCATCGGCGGGGATGACAACGGCGTCCGGGCGAAACGTCTTATAGCCGAGCCCATCGGCGTCGTACCCGGCGAGCTGAGCCGGTGCCGTCAGAATGCGACCGCGCGTGACGCAGCGCCGAAGCAGAGGTTCCAATGCGGGAGAGGTCATTTCCGAATCATCCCGGAAACATCGAATTGTGTCCAGCAGGCAGCGTCCCGCTTTGCGGTTTCGCGCTCCGCGCTCCATGACACGGAGTGGATTCGGCACGGGGCGCGAAGCCGCAAGCGGGGGTTGATTGCGTGGGATGGGCTGGCAGCCGATGATGATCGGGGAGTTTCGGACATACTTGGGAAGAACGATGTCGCACGGAACAATTCCGCCTCTCGCCGGGCTGTGCATGTTCGCGGAGGCACAACGCACGGCGTTGTCGGTCGAGGACTGCGTCGCGTGGATGAAACGGCACCATTATGTGCTGTTGCGGCTGCATGAAATCTTCACCGCCCGCATCACCGCCGAGCCGCAGTACGAGCTGAAGACCGCGTTCAGCCTGCACGGCTACCTGTGCAGCGAACATGTGACGGCGTTGCGGAAGCGGGTGAGCGAATTGCGAGAACCGCCCCTCGGACTGGAGGTCGTGCCGCATCCGGGATTGAAACTCTGCGCGGATGAAGTCCTCGCAGCGCCATCGACGGCAGCGTTGTTGCTCGGACTGTACGAAGTCCTGCTGCCGGCCGTGGCGGAATCCCTGACAGCGTATCGCGCGACCACAAACCTGCTCGCGGATGCTCCGAGCGTTCGCCTCGCACGCTTTTGTCAGCTGGAAGTTGAGGACATGCTCACCTTCGGCCAGCAAGCGATCGCCGCGGTCGTCACCGATCATGATCGGCAGCAACTGGCCTCCTGGCTGACGCTGTTGCGCTCGGCTCTGAGCAGCGCCGGGGGGGGCAGTGGTCGTGAGGGTGAGCCGACGGAGGTTCTCCCTGCAGCGCAGTTCTCAGCGACTCCGTTTATGTATGACCCGGTGCCTCGGCGCGATGCGCGGTTTCGTGATTCCTACAACGCCGGGGTGAATCCGGAGGCATTTCTGTACGACGAGCGGTTCGCGGCGCGCGACAAAGTGCTGATGATGTTCTACAAGCGTCTGCGGGAAATCGATGTCCCGGAGATGATGGCGAGCATCCTGCACGAAACCACGGGCAAACCGTGGGGATTCTACGCGGATATGTCTCGTCAGCTCTGGGATGAAGCCCGGCACGCGATGCTGGGCGAAGTCGGTTTCGTCTCGCTCGGGCTGGACTGGTCGCAGATCCCGATCAACTTCACGTGGTCCTTGAACCTCAACACGCAGCTGACGCCGCAGGAGCGGCACGCGGTGTTGTTCTTCATCGAACAGGGGTTGATGCCAAAGACCGGCAAGCGCTACGAGTGGGAAGTGGGCCAGCAGTCGGGGATCCCGCTCGCGGCGGTGATCCAGGATTTCGACTGGGCCGACGAAGTGCTGCACGCACAGCTGGGGCGGCAGTGGTATGTGGCTCCGTTCGGCGAACTGAAGCCGGCGATGGAGTACGGCGACCGCTGCTGGTCAAAAGTCCTCAGTCACTGGCAGGATTACCGTGACCGCGGGCTGACCGAACATCGCAACTGGTGGCCGGAACTGTATCAGCAGGCCTGCCGACACTGGGGTGTGGCACCCGATCCGTCTGCACTGGCATTCGATGAAACCTATGCAGAGAAACGCGCTGACCTGCAGGCGATCTCCGCATCGGGTTGAACGCTATTCGCAATACCAGGTTTGCGATTCTTCGCAGCAGGTGCAGTTCGCCCCGGGAGCGGTGACGCCGCCGCACATCGGATTACTGGCGTGCACTGACCGGTCCCAGGACGCGCCGACCCAATTCACGATCGCGAGCGTCAGCAGGACAGCCGAGAGACAGAGGTTGAACGTCGTGGCTTTCACGGGGATCTCGCTTGCGGGGGCCCAGTTCGCGGGGGAGAACATTAGTCGGCGATCAATCAGACGTCAACAGCCGCCGGAGACGCAGGCGCAAGGCACGCCGGAACGGGCCGTTACACCGCTGCAACGTGACCCCAGCGCACAGATGCCACAGACGCCGTCGCAAAAGCCGGCCCACTGAGTTCCCGGGGCACTGACATTACAGGTGTCTTCCACCCAGATGACCCACGGTTCTTCGCCGATGGCGTACTGCGACCAGACGGTGCAGTCAGCCGGGCAGCCACTGCTGCGGCAGACACCGAAGGCGGCGTGCGCTTCCGATTCCAGGCTGGGAAGAAATCCCGAGTTGAGGGCGGCTAAGCCCACGAAGAGTGCGAGGATGGCTGTGTCCAGCATCCCCTGCAAAATTTGCCGATGGCCCATATCTCTCTCACTTATCCAGATTCGCCGATTCTTCTCGGCTTGCTCAGGATATCCAGTCTTGAGGGAGAGTCAAAACTTGGGATATCTACGTAGCATTTTGGACTAGTGCATCGATGTGTGTCTAGGACAAAGTTGTACACGGAGGCGATTTTTAGAGCGGTATGCCTCAAGTCAGGGTGTGGTTTCTACCGAGGCGGTCACGCCCGATGCGTCGTCTTCCACAAAGGCCACGACGGGGATCGTGAGCGATTGCCCTGACATATGCACATAGATGTTCGTGGCTAACCGCCCCGGCGGAAGGGGTGGAATCGTCCGGACAACGACCGCGGCCCCGGTACCCTCGGCGGACGGCTCCACGGTCGCGCGCAGCTGCTTGTGGGAACATTGAGCCCGGTCCGCCTTCTTCACTGGCGACCCTTCGGTAAATGTGACCTGCACGGTTCGCGTCACGTCGGCATCCGGCGCGAGGGTGCCCAGCGAGAGCTGATCCGGCGTCGCTTCCCACATCGGCAGGACTTCGCCTTCAATCTTCAGTGGCAAGCTCCAGTCTTTCCATTCCGCGAACAGGACGTTCACCTGCTTGCTCTGCTTCCCGGTCACCGCCGACGCCGTCCATTTCACAGGAATCGTCAGGGATTGGCCCGCTTCGATCCGGCGGCCGTCCACGTTTTCCGGCACCGTCGTGCAACCGCAGGAAGCTTTCAGCCCGGTCACCGTGACCGCGGTCCGGCCGGTATTTTCGATGACGAACGAGGTCTCGACCTCATCACCGGGGAAAACGGAGCCCGCGTCCCATTCCGGAGTCTTGCAGCGGACCTGCGTTCCCGGCGGAAGGTAGAGCAGTGGCGGAGCCCACTGCAGGGCCAACGACCCCAGTAGCAGGAATGTCGAAAAGACCAGCAGGATTCGAGACGCTCGGGCCGACATGGTCTGGCTCACGCAACAGATTTCCGGTTGGGTCAGTCTTCGACCCAGCCGACAACGGGAATAACCACCGGGGGAAGATCCTTGCCGGCGCGCACAACGATCTGGGAGCGATGTTGCGGTTGTGCCTGGCCGGCGTCAATCGCAACGCTCAATTCCCACTGATTTCGCCGTCCCCGTTCGATCGATTGCACGGGTTTTATCGAAACCCGGACCGCAGGATCGTTGCTTTCGACCTCACAGTCTGCCAGCGGTTCCAGCGACGACGGCGACCAGAGCCGCACCGTTTGGACCGGGACGACGGCCGTCCGTTTCACCCGGTGAAATTGCACGACCGGCGGGTCCGGATTCAGGTGCGCGGCGACATGACACAGGATCATGGTCGAAACCGGCTGCGAACCGCGGCGGTTGGTGACCAGCGCTATCGCCGTGATTTCGTACTGTCCCCAATGCGGCTTTTCCGCGGTCATCCGCACTGGGATGGACACCGTTGACCGCGCGGCCAGGACCTGCGGCAGCGAGAAGTGTTCGCCAAGAGAGGCGAACGGCTTATCAAAAGTAATGCCGTCGACCCGCACCGCGCTGTTGCCGCGGTTCTGCAATTGGAGCACGAAGTCCGCGGAGTGACCGTACGCGATCGGAGCGTCCGACCGGTCCAGCAGCGGCGTGGCAAAGGCCACGATCGACGCCGGCGGAGGAACAAACCGGGGGGAGAGGAACCACCAGCCGCCGGCGATCAGCGCCAGCCCGAGCCCGATTCCCAGAAGATAGCCACGATTCACTGTTCGACGAGCCGGTTGCGGAACTTCATCAGCATCAGCAACACCACGATGCCGACGACGTTGACCCACAGTAACCAGTTCGTCCCCCCGGACGCGAGGTTTTCCGGTGTCTGCTGCGCGAGTTTCATCCGTTTGAGCTGATGCTCATGAAAGAGCGGAAAACTTTCGAACGTTTCCGCCGGGCCGTCATTTCCCCAAAGATAGACGCGCTTCGTCAGGACTTCATCGACGCGGGCGCCTTCGGGAAACTGCACGACCAGCTCGGAGTCGGCGATCGGTTCATTCACCCGCGCGGCGACCCGCTCGGCGACGGCCGTGGCCCGCGGAACAATACGGCGAACGCGATCCGGCAGCCAGATCCCTTCGCCAAAGGATGTGAAGCCGTCGACCTCCGCGACAGTTGAAGTTTTGGGACTTTCCAGCCGCCGGATCAGGTAACCGTGTGCCGGGTCGAGGTCGATGACCGCGTTGACCAGCTGCGGTTGATCGGTTTCGATCACTTTCAGCCGCACAATATCGGTTTTAGCCGTTTCGACCAGCTGCAATTGCGCGGTCTTGGCAAACTGGGCCAGCGGAACTCCGCGAGCCACTTCGAGCAGCAAGGTGGTCCAGTCGTCGGACGTTCCCCCCAGCGGATCGCGCGGACCGATGCCCCCCTTCACGCGTCCGAATTCGGTCGAATCACGGGTTTCGTCTAACGGCACCGTCAGCGGCGCGGCGGGATCCCAGCCCCGGAGCGTGCGGGTTTCGCTGTCGCCGTAGCTGAACTGGGCGACGCGGTCCGCTTCGGAAACATCCTTCAGACCCTGCGTCGTTAGTGTGAAATACACCCGTTGCAGCGTGCGCTCGCGCGAGCCGACCCGCCACGATTCGGTCGTACTCATCCGCTGCGGGGGCTTTTCTGTCGGCCCGAGCTGAATCTCCAAATTTACGTAAACCGTCTGGATCCGCGCCAGGGTCGCCGCATGGGCGGCAATGGCTTCGTCCACGGTCATGGCATCACAGCGGGATACCAGTGGTGCGCCAAGAACGAAGCTGGCAACGAGCGTGATGATGGATTGCAATCGGAGGCGCTGTCCGCCGCCGGTGACGTGTTTTTGCTGACGCAGGTTCATAACTGCTTACGTTTTGAGGAGTCCAGTCATCTCTGACTATGAGGATCAGCGTTTATAACTTATCGCCCCGGAGCAAGGAGGCAAGGCAGGGCTTTTTCGGCCTGATCACAAGATTTCCCTCCCAGCCTGCGGCAAAACGCTGCCAGCGATTGACGATGGGCGAATCTGGTGGGTACGTTGACGGCCTTGTCATTTTTCCTTGAGGTTCCTCTCTCATACGTCTTGTCAGCAGTTTCTCTGCTGGCGAGAAGTAACGGATTTCGTTTCCCGTGATGGGTTCAACACAATCGCGCGATGTGGCGTTGGCGGCGGAACTGGCGTCGGTTCGCGCAGAACTTGCCGCGTTTCGGCTGGGCTCGGACGCATCGACCCCGGCACCGCGGCCCGTTGCCGAACTGCTGTCCACGGCGGTGGCTCACTCTCCGATCGTCCTGTGGTGCGCCGATCGCGACGGCCGTTGCACCCTCTCCGAAGGACGGGGATTGGAGCCCTTAGGGTTCCATCCCGGCCAGGTCGTCGGTCTGTCAGTCTGGGATCTTTACGCCGACAATGCCGAAGCCACGGACTTGATGCGGCGGGCCTACAACGGCGAGGAAAACTTCGCCCTCGTTCACGTCGGCGACCTCGTCTACGAAAGCTGGGCCGCGCCGCTACGCGATGAGACGGGGGAGATCACGGGCATCATCGGCGTCGGCACCGATGTCACGGCCCGCATGAAAGCCGAAGTCGCCGAACATCAGTTTCGCCGACGGTTCCAGCGCATCTTCGAGTCGAGTCCGGTCGGCATTATGCTGACCCGATTTGCTACGGGGCAGCTGATCGAGGTCAATCCCGCCCTTTGCCGGATGCTGCAGCGCGAAGGCCATGAGTTGGTCGGCAAGACCACGATTGAAGTCGGTTTCTGGGCGGATGAATTCGAGCGACACCGGATCCTGGAGCGGGCCCGGAAGACCAACTTCAGTGAGATGAATCGTCATCGGATCCGGACGGTTCACGGAGAACTCCGAATTGTGGAGTGCCGGGGCGATCTCATGGAGATCGATGGCACGCCCTGCCTGCTGACTGTCGTGCATGATGTGACGGCGGAGTACCGCGCTGCCAAGTTGCTGCGCCGCAGTCGGCGACGCTTCAAGATGTTGACGCGATTTGCCCCCGTGGGCATCTTCCGGTGCTCTTTCGCTGGTAAAGTGCTCGACACGAACCGTCAGTTGCTGCGGCTCTGGCATGTCACCCGCGAGACGCTGACGGCGGGCGAATGGTGGCGGGTGATTCATCCGGCCGATCAAGCCGCAGTGGCCGAGCAATGGCGCCGGGCACAGGAACAGGGAACCCCGTTCGCTGCGGAGTTCCGTCTCCCCGGAAATGAAGCCCGCTGGTGCTTCGCGCAGGCAGAGACACAGCAGGCCTGCCGCGGGCTCGTGGTGACCGCCACGGACATCACCGCGCAAAAACGAAGCGAGCATGCCCTGCAGGTGCTGAACGAGCAACTGGAAACACGCGTCGCCGAACGCACGGCCGTCCTGGTCGATATGAACACGGCGCTCGAAGAGCAGATTCGCGAACGGCGACAGGCTGTTGAAGCGCTCGAAGTCTCTCACGAGAAGTGGCGCTCGCTCGTACAGAACGCGCCCGACCTGATCATTCTCGTCGATCGCGATTCGCAGATTACCTTCATCAACCACACCAGCGTCAGGCCGGAACTCGGTGTGAGCGATATCGTCGGCAACTCGGTTTATGACTTTATCTTCCCCGAGTTTTACGAAAAAGTCCGGGCGGACCTGATTCGCGTGTTTGACCATGGCGAGTCGGCTTCCCACGAGGTTGCCGGGCCGAACGAATCAGGCGAGCGGCTCTGGTTCCAGAGTCATCTCGCACCGGTCTGGCATAACGGTGTTGTGGTCGCGGCGACGATCGTCTGTCGAGATGTCACCAAACTGCGTCGCGCTGAAGACGAGCTGAAGCAGAAGCAGGATCAGCTGATTCATGTCGGTCGGGTGAGCGTGGTCGGGGAGATGACCGCGGCAATCGCCCACGAGATGTTCCAGCCGCTGCAGGCGATCATCGGGTATGTCACGGGATGCACACGGCGCCTGCAGGAAGGCCAACCGGTGACCGCCGATGTCATGGCCACGTTACAGGACGCCGTGGCCGAGGCGCATCGGGCCAGTGAAATCGTCAAGCGGATGAAGTCGTTCCTGCAGCGCAACGAGCTCCAGTGCGAACCGGTTGCCGTGCAGGATCTGTTCCAAGATCTGCAGCGGTTGAGCGATCCCGCCGTGCGGCGCAGCGATGCGGTATGTCGTTTCCAGCAGGGCGATCCCGCGTGGCAGGTCTCCGTGGATCGGATCCAGATGGTGCAGGTGCTGCTGAATCTGGTGTTGAATGCGATTGAAGCGCTGGAAACCACGACCGATCAGCCGCGCGAGATCGACGTCATCGCAGCCTGTCCCTCGCCGCAGTTCCTGGAAATGACGGTTGCCGACAATGGTCCCGGACTTCCGCCGGAGTTGACCGAACAGATTTTTGAAGCGTTCGTGACGACGAAGCCCACCGGTCTGGGGATGGGCCTGTCGATCAGCCGCTCGATTGTTGAAGGTCATGATGGCAAGCTGACCGCCGAGTCGCAGCCCGGCGTTGGAACCCGTTTTGTCATTCGCTTGCCGCGACATGACCGCGTTTCGTTGATGTGAGGGCCACCATGAAATTGACGCCAGAATCAACGCCTCCGCTGCCGGCGACGGTTTACGTCGTGGATGATGATCCCGCAGTCCGCAAATCCCTGCGGTGGCTGATCGAATCGGTCGGCTTGCCGGTCAAAACGTTTGCGTCAGGCAGTGAGTTTCTTGAGCAGTATGACTCGCGCCATCCCGGGTGTCTGGTGCTGGATGTCCGCATGCCGGGCATGAGCGGCCTCGAACTCCAGGAAAAGCTGCGTGAGTACGGCCGGCACCTGCCCATCATCGTCATGACCGCTTTCGGCGATGTCCCGATGGCCGTGCGGGCGATGAAATTCGGGGCCGTCTACTTCTTTGAAAAGCCGGTGAAAGATCAGGAACTGCTGGATCACATCCAGGCGGCGCTGTTGGAAGATGCCCGGTGGCGTGAGCGGGCGCAGCACGATGATGTCGTGCGGTGCCGGCATCAACGACTCACCAAACGCGAATGCCAGGTGCTGCAGGAAGTGGTCGGCGGGCTGTCGAGTAAAGAAATCGGCGGCAAGCTCGGCGTGAGCTTCAAAACCGTGGAAGCCCATCGCGCGAAGATCATGAAGAAGATGGAGGCCGATAGCGTTCCGCATCTGATCCGTCTCTATCTCAGCATTCAGCACTATGACGACGTCTCGCCAGACGGCCGCCCGGATGATGACCCCGATCCGCCCGATGACGAATGACGTTGGGAATGAGCGTCTGGCAGGCGGCGCGGTTTGTTCGTGAGGGGTCTCTGCGGGTATCTTGAACGAGCCTGCTCACTCCTTCCGAAAGCGCGCTGATGACCCGCCCCGCGACTGTTGACTCTCTCGACTCGCCCGCACACCGTTCCGGATGGCGCGTCTGGACCACGGCTCTGATTACGGTTGCCGCGGTGATTCATGGAGTCCGGATCGCACAGGCCCCGCCGTTGCAGAGCGCGAATGACCGTTCCCGCTGGTGCACCGTCTGGTCACTGCTCGAACGCGGGACGTATCAGATCGATGAAATCCGGCAACAGCCGGGATGGGACACCATCGACCTCGTGCGCGTCGACGGTCATTTTTATTCGTCCAAGCCGCCGTTGATGTCAACGTGGGTGGCGGCGGTGACGTGGAGCGTCTGCCGGATCACCGGATGGGATTTGCTGACTCATCCGCAAGCGGTGATGTCCACCACGCTACTCTTGGTGAATGGCTTGCCCTTCGTGCTGATGCTGATCGCGCTCGCAAGAGTGTTGAAGCATTCGCCGCTGAGTGACGCCGCAGCGTGTCTTGTCTTGTCGTTTGCGGCGTTCGGCACGTTGTGGTCGCCATTCTTATCCAGCTTGAACAATCACACCGTCGCCGCCACCGGGGCGTTTTTTGCCGGGGTGTGCTGGATTGCCGCCGCCGATTCGTTGCCCGGCGCGCGTCGCACCGGATTGTTCTTCGTGTGGGGACTCAGCGCCGGAATCATGGCCGCGCACGATCTTCCCGCGGCGCTGCTGATCGTGCTGTTTGGCTGGCACGCCCTGCGGATTGATGTTCCGCGGACACTCGGCCCGTTCGCGATCGGCGTGGCGCTGCCTGTCGTGGCCTTTATCGCTACGAACGTCTTGGCCACCGGCACGTGGCGACCGGCGTACGCGGGCTACGGCGGCGAGACCTACGTGTTCATCCACGAGGGCATCCCGAGTTACTGGGCGAACCCGCAAGGTGTGGACCGCAACCTGGATTCGCCGCTCGTGTATGCGTTTCATTCGATCTTGGGACATCACGGCCTGCTGTCGCTGACACCGGTGTGGTGTCTAGTCCTGGTCGGGGCGGTTCGATCTTCACCGCGGGTCCTGACAGTGTGGCGGCAGCTGAATCGCGGGACGTTGCTGGTGACGGCCCTGTTGCTTGGCTTCTATCTGAGTCGCACCGAGAACTATAACTACGGCGGAGTGAGCTGCGGCCTGCGATGGGCGCTGTTGATGGTGCCGTTGGCAACCCTGTCGCTGATTCCCGCGCTCGTCGACTGGCAGCCGCGCTGGCCGACACTCGCTGTGGTAACGTTACTGCTCGGCGTCTCGGTTTACTCCGCGTGGGAACCAGGTCTGAAGCCGTGGCAGCAGCCGTGGTTATTCCGCGCGATGGAACACGCCGGCTGGATCGGTTACCGCGACACACCGCCGCCGTGGGAGAAACCGCTTTACACGTGGTTCCCCCGCATCCCCGAGCCCAACGCCCAGGAGCCGCAGCCGTGGGTCCAGTTTGAACGTGACGGCGTCCCCAACGAAAGTCTACGCCTGCAACTTCTCCGTGAGGAACAGCAGGACGGGCGCACCGTCGCCGTGTTAAAGGTGACCGCAACGTCACCGCAGGCGATGCCGATCACACGCACGTTGCACATCGACCGGCAAAAGTTTGCGGAGGGTCGTCCGACGGCGGAGTTCGTGTTGCGACCCCGGCCCGATACCACTGATGCGGAACTCCAGTCGGCTTACGCGTGGGTCCGCAGTCTGCCTTTATTGAAGGCGTATCAGCCCGGACATGTCCGTTATCTGAAGACGAGGCTGCGAACGGATGCTCTCGAATGTCAGCGCACCGCGTCGCAAGTCGAGATGCAGGTCGAAGGCGTCACTCGACGGCATCGCACCGACGTGTGGTTGTCCGCGGAGTTGCCCTTCGGCGTCGCCCGGCGGGACGTCTCGGTGAGTGATCCCGCCACCGGTGCGATTTTGCAGCAGGAGTCCTGGATCGTCACCGCCAGTTCGCCGCCGATTGCGAAGGAGTCGCCGTTAACGATCGAAACCCTCCGCGAGCGGCAAGCGCATCCGGATCAACCACTGCCCGGCGTGCGTTGATCAGCACCGCTTGTCGGAGCCGCCACCTACGTCCGCACCGGTGTCTTCGCGAGGATCTGCCGCAACACCTGATGGGCGCGTTCGCGCTGGCCTTCGCGCAACATGCCGCGGATACCCAGGCGGTGCGCCAACACAGGCGGTACCATGCGCTTCACATCATCGGGCGTCACGAAATTGCGGCCCTGCAGAAACGCAAAACTCTGACACGCCTTGTACAGCGTGATCGCGCCGCGAGTGCTGACGCCGAGTTCCAGCTCGTCATGATTGCGGGTCGCGTGGACGACATCGAGCAGATATTCGTTGATTGCGTCATCGACGCGAACGTCCCGCACTGCGGCCTGCAGGGACTGCAACTGATCGAGATTGATCACCGGCTGGAGTTTGTCGACCGGTTGCCCATCTCGATGATTCGCCAACACGTCTTTCTCGACGCTGCGGTCCGGATAACCAATCTCCATGCAGAGCATGAAGCGATCCAGCTGATTCTCGGGCAGGGGATACGTTCCCTCATACTCGAACGGGTTCTGCGTCGCGAGGACAAAGAACGGGGCTTTGAGGAAGTGCGTCTTTCCTTCGACGGACACCTGTCCTTCGCTCATCGCTTCGAGCAGCGCACTTTGCGTCCGGGGCGTTGTCCGGTTGATCTCGTCCGCCAGCAGCACGTTGGTGAAGATCGGTCCCTGTCGGAACTCGAACTCACCGAGGTTGGGCAGATACACGCTCGACCCCAGGATATCGCTGGGGAGCATGTCGGGCGTGAACTGGAGACGTTTGTAGTCGCAGGCGAGACTGCGGGCGAGCGCCTTGGCCAGCGTAGTCTTGCCGACGCCGGGGGCGTCTTCGACCAGCAGATGTCCCTGAGCGAGCAGGGCCACGAGGGCGAGACGAACGGGTTCGGTTTTTCCCAGAATCGCGGATTCGATGTTGCGTTCGAGTTTGGCGATCAGCTCATGCAGTTCACTCACCCGCACCGCTCCCGGTCGAAATCTGCGATCGTCTTCCACCTCTTACGAGTTTCGCGATTATAGGGTGGCCGTCGCGGGATGGAAACGCGGCGGTTGTCATTCCCGGCGATGATTTCCGGAGAATCGCCCGCTGCCATCAACTCACGCTTGCGTGACGTTCGGGGCGTCATCAGACTGCTGAAACCTTGCGGCCATCGTTCGGCGCTCGCCGACAGCCACGGGGTTCGTCGTTTCATCACGAAGTCCGCACTCCATGCTCACCACTTCCCTCTGGAATCTGGGACTCGCGCTCGTCGTTCTGACTGCAGACCCCGATGTGCTGAAGCAAGGCGTTTCTGATCCGGCGAAGGCCGACGCTGATTTCGCGATTCAAGGCGAATACACCGGGACGATCGTGTGGAACGGCTGTTACCGGCCGGTGGGATTGCAGGTCGTTGCGCTCGGTGAAGGAAAATTTGGCGGCCGTGTCTATCCCGGTGGACTGCCGGGAAATGGCTTTCAGGGTGGATCCACCTCGGTGCTGGACGGTCACCGGCACGGAAACGGCGTCGTCGTTCACGGCGATGGTTTGCAGTTCCAGTTGCAGTCCGGACTAGCCGTGACCGCGACGGACAGCTCCGGCCGACACATCGGCTATCTGCAGCCGATGCATCGTTACAGCCTGATGACAGGCGCCCGTCCACCCGCGGGAGCCGTGATTCTGTTCGATGGCCGTGACACGTCGAAACTCAAAAATGCCAAGGTCACCAACGGCTTGCTGCAGATCGGTGCGGAAACCGTCGACAGCTACCGCGATTTCTATCTGCACGCCGAGTTCAAAACGCCTTACATGCCGCACGCCAAAGGGCAGGCCCGCGGGAACAGCGGCTTCTATCTGCAGAAACGCTACGAAGTCCAGGTGCTGGATTCGTTCGGCCTCGAATCGCAGTTCAACGACGCCGCCGCTCTCTACCGGTTCAAAGCGCCGGACCTCAATATGAGTTTTCCGCCGTTGTCGTGGCAGACGTACGACATCGACTTCACCGCCGCCCGGTTTGACGACGCGGGGAAACGGACGCAGAAAGCGCGGATCACCGTGCGCCACAACGGCGTGGTCGTGCAGAACAATCTCGAACTCGAAAACAAGACCGGCGGCGGCAGTCAGGAAGGCCCCAACGCCCTGCCGATCCTCTTCCAGAATCACGGCAACGCCGTGGAATTCCGCAACATCTGGTTGCTCGATCGCAGCCAGACACCCGCCCCGGCGTCGTGCTGCACCCCGGTCATCCGCTGCCGCTAAACCGCTTGAGGTTTCGCGCCGCGTCAGCAACATGACGAGCGACCAAATCCGGGCGCAGCGCGAAGCCGCAAGCGGCGGAATTTGCCATTCCGGTGGAGTGGGTCTTCGACTACAGTTCGCGATCTTTTCCTTCCTGATTCCGCGCGGACGGACGCCGTAGCGGACAGGGATGGTGTTGAGATCGTCGACATGAAAATCCGCAGCAAACTGCTCGTCAAGATGCTCGTCTGGTGCATGGTTCTCACCATTCGCGCGATCATGCTTACCTGCCGAAAGGTGTACGTCGTTCCGGATCCGCGTCTGCGGCTCGATCACAAAGTCAGCCCGGAGGACACCGAGCGGTTTGTCGGTGTCGTCTGGCATGACCAGATGCTGATTCCGACGTTCGCCAGTCATCGCGCGAATCGCCGTCGCACGAGTTGCCTCATCAGCCAGCATCAGGACGGTTCCGTTCTCGCCGAAGTGATGCGGATTCTGGAGCTGACACCCGTCCGGGGGTCGTCCACCCGCGGTGGTGCGCAGGCGATTCGGCAGTTGAAGCAAGACGTCGAAGGCCAGCACATCGTGATCACGCCGGACGGTCCGCGCGGCCCCAAGCACGTCATCAAAGAAGGGGCGGTGTTTGTTGCGTCGTTCACCAACCGGCCGATCACCGCATGTGCCTATGCCTGCAAACGCGACTGGCGGATTCAGGGGAATTGGACGCACCAGGTGATCCCCAAGCCGTTCACGACGATTTATCTGGTGCACAGTGCCCCGATCGCAGTGCCCCGCGGTCTGTCGCGCGAGCAACTGCAGGAATACGCCGACCGCGTTCAGAAAGAGCTCGATGTGGTGAACATCGAAGCCGAGCGGCTCTGCGGTCGAGTCTATGTGCCGCCGCAACGAGATGAAGTCTCGTTGAAAGCGGCGGCTTGACCGTTAACGCATCTGCGATGTCAATTGGATACACCGCTTCTCAGCGTGTTGCCACTCTGATTGTAATTCCCGCGGGGTCCTGATTGTAAAAATCAGGAATTCCTCTTGACAGAATCTGCCGAAGTACAACGTGCTGAACAATGGGTGCGTTGTATGTTCTTCTGTGGTTTCTGGTTAGGTGAAATGTTCGACAGTGTGCCGAGCCTTCGGAAAACCCGGCACGGCGAATGCTTTTCTCCGGCAGCGTGGTGCAAACGATCGCACCGGTGACCGTCAAGGTGATGGTTGCCGCCAAGTTCTAGCGATCGGCACCTCACTCATGGAAGAACTGCAATGCTCGTCCTCACACGGAAGAAGGCTGAATCGATCAAGATTGGCAACGATATTGTCGTCACTGTGATTCAAACGGGGAAGGGGACCGTGCGGTTAGGGATTCAAGCTCCGGCCAACGTGCGCGTCCTGCGGGGTGAACTCGCTCCGTTCCCCGTCGCCGAAACCGAAACGGATCACCACGCGGACCTCGCCGAAGAAGCCGCTCTCGACCGCTTCCTCGCGGAACTGAACGACCTGCTCGGTTCGACTGAGACTACGGAAGAACGCTTGCCGCTGGTTGCCGAAGCGGCCCTGTAATCACGATTTAGATTTCGCCACGGCACCGGTGATGGGACTTGTCGGTGCTGGCGTAGTCAGGGCCGGAGGCGTCGGGACCGTGATGATCGGTGCTGGCTCGGCCGGTGCTTCCACGGCAGCAACGGCAGGGGCCGTCAGTGTAGCGATCGCATCGGCATACCACGCGCAGTTCAAGCCGAGCCGCTCATCCTGTGTGAGATCCGCCCCGACATCGAGCCGCGCGGCATGCACCCCGAGCAGCATCCACGGCAGATTCCCGACCTTTTTCAGGCTCGGTGAAATCGCCGCCACGACTGGGGCTCCGCTTGTTCCGCGATGGAGCCGCGCGTCGGTGAGAAAATAGCCGTTGCCCTGGAATCGCATCCCGAACGCCGACGCCACGATCGCCTGCCGTGCGACCGGCAGGTGATGCAGCGAATCATGGAAACCGAGCGGAAAACCGACGATCAGCAGCGAGGTACCGACTTCGATCCGGTCATACGGTTGAACTTCATGAGCCGGTGTGAAGGCCTCGTAAACCATCGTATCGGGCAGTGCCGAGCGGTCGAGCGCGATGGCGACGATGTCGATCAATCCCGCACTGTCGGTGGTCTCGCGCCACTCCGGTTGGCCGTCCTTGTACAGCGGGATTGAAAAATTCTGGATCGCCGCGATGTTGTCCGGGTCGATATGCAGTTCGATTTGCAGGCACGCTGGTCGATGCTGATTCTCTTCGGACAGCACGACATGCCGGTTCGTAATCAGGAACAGCTCGCTGTCTCGTTCGTAAAAGAAGCCGGTGGCATTGGTCATGACCTCGCCGGCGTCGTTGACAGTGTTGACTTTGGTGACGGCGAGCAGCAGCGTTTCGACAACCACGGACATGATTAGCTCTAAACTTTCTGGCAAACAGAAGACAGCGGATCCTGAGCGCGACGGGCGCACGTCGGCTACGCGGAACCGCCGAAGAGCAAATCTCAGGCCTGTTCTTTGAGGGGCAGGATGTGGCCCATCTTGTCGCGCTTGGTCGCGAGATAATGTTCGCGCTGTTTTTCCGGCGGCGCGATGATCGGCACCTGCTCGACGAGTTGCAGATCGAAGCCCGGAAACGCGTTGATTTTCCGGGGATTGTTGGTCAGCAGCCGCACGGCGGAGAGACCGAGATCCTTCAGAATCTGTAAGCCGATGCCGTAATCGCGCGAGTCGGCCTTGAACCCGAGCTTGTGATTCGCCTCGACGGTGTCCAGCCCCTGGTCCTGTAGCTGATACGCTTTCAACTTCGCGACCAGACCGATCCCCCGACCTTCCTGCGGGAGATACACGACGGCGCCGACGCCTTCTTTCGCAATCATTTCCATGGCGAGATGCAGCTGGTCGCCGCAGTCGCAGCGCAGCGAATCGAGCACGTCGCCAGTGAAACAGGATGAATGAACCCGCACCAGCGGCGCGGGGACGGATTTCAGATCGCCCCACACAATCGCCAGGGGCTGCTGGTCTTCGTACTGCACATCGTAGGCAAGGACCGAGAAGTCGCCGTAGTTCCGCGTCTGGAACGGCACCTCCGCCTCGCGCTTCACCAGTTGCTCACGCCGGCGGCGATAGCGGATCAGTTGCTCGATCGAAATCAGCGGCAACTGGTACGTCCGGGCCAGTTGCACGAGCTCATCGAATTGCGCCATGCCCCGACCGGATTCGCTGAGAATCTCGATCAGCACCCCGACCGGTTGCTTGCCCGCGAGCCGCAGCAGATCGATCGTCGCTTCGGTGTGCCCGGCCCGCCGCAGCACGCCGCCATCTTTGGCGAGCAGTGGGGAAATGTGTCCCGGGCGGACAAAATCCCGGGCGATCGAAGCCGGGTTGCCCAGGGCGGAGATCGTCAGCGCGCGCGCTTCCGAACTGACCCCGCTGCCACTGTCGCGGTGATCAATCGGCGTCAGAAACGCCGTGCGGTTCGGGGCCGTATTACGTTCGGTGTCGACGATCGGCGTGAGGCCGAGCCGTTCCGCCGCTTCGTGCAACAGCGGCACACAGAGCACCCCGGCGCCGTGCCGGAGCATGAAGTGCACCATCTCCGGCGTGATCGATTCCGCCGCGCAGATGAAGTCGCCTTCGTTCTCGCGTTCCTCGGCATCGACAACGATGACCATTTTGCCATCCCGCAGCGCAGCGACGGCGTCATCAATCGAACTGAACTCAGGCGGCGCCAGGTGTGACATCACGGGGGGACCAATCCGGCTTCATGGAGAAATCGTCTCCATCCATTCTAGCCGACTGGTGGCGATGTGACACGTTTCCGGCGATGATGACACGAATCTCCATCCCGCGGAGTCTCACGGCCGTGGAAGTTTCTGCTGAACCGTCGTTTGATCAAATAGATTCGTCTGAGCCACGGATGTGGCAGTTGTGGCGACCGTTTGTTGGCATTCACCGCTGGTATTTTTCACGGGGCTGTCCCCCGCCCCTTCGCGAGCTGAACGGCTACACCCGATGTGTTCATGCCGGTGTGCTTTGCGCAGCCATGGGGCTGGTCACCTCCGCTGTCGGGTTTTCGATCGAGTATTCAGAAGAGCGATTCCTGAATCGGAACAGCGTCACCGGGCAAGGGATCGCCGGACTCCTCTTCGGCCTGCTTGTGCTCCTCCCCATTTCCCGCTGGCTGGGCCGACCCTGGTGGTTGGTGGGTCTTTCTGTGCTGACTGTCACGACGGCGTACAGTTTGCAAGACTGGTCATTTGAGGGGTTCCGATTTCTGTTCGGCGAAACGATGTGGCTCTTCACCGGGATGTGGCTCACGGTTGCGCTGGTGGCGTCCCTCCCGATGATGGGATGTAACCTGTCAAGCTTGCTGGTGCCCTGCGTGGCTTGCACCGGAGCGTATCTCGCGGGCGCCGTGCACTGGATGGTCATGATCTATTTTGCAGGCGACGACGATCTCCCGTGGCTGATCAGCGCACCGGTCTATTACCTGCCTGATGTCACGCTATTCGTCGTCATCGCCATCGCCGTCGGTCTCCGTCTGTGGCCCGTCTGCCATCCTGTCGCGGAAAACTCATAAAGCCCGAGCAACTGACTTAACCCGCAGACTCGCATCGCTCACCGTGAGTCTGCGGATTCTATCGAAGTGACTCAACTTCGGCTTTGCGCTGCTTGACAAAAAAGCAGATGTTGATATGTTGGAAGTTGCGTTTTTGTGAACATTCGCAGAGTGTCCGGCAGGTGGGGAATTTCCTTTCTGCACGGATCTTCTGTGAATCGCGCCCGCCGACCGGTCCTGCCTGAACCTCCGGAATAGAATTCCTGTGGTTACCCGCCTGACAGGGTGCCCCGCATGGGGTGCCAACGGAGACGTATCCATGCCCGACCTGCGGTTCTTCCGTTCGCTGCTGGGAATCCTCGGCCTGCTCGTGTCGTTCGGCTTGAGCGCCCATGCGGCGGCTCCCAAAGGTCTCGGCGATCCCGGCCAACTCACCAGCCTGCGGATTGAACCGAATCTGAACGGGCAGGGCGTGGCCCTCCGCGGCCGCGATGCCCGCCAGCAACTCTTCGTCACGGGGACGTACTCGTCCGGACAACTACGCGACCACACCCGGCAGGTGCAGTTCGTCACCGAACCGGCCGGCATCGTGCAGATTGATAACCAGGGTTACCTGACGCCGGTCGCCGATGGTCAGGTGGTGGTCAAAGCGGTCGGTTCGAACAGCCTCGTCGCCGAATTGCCGGTGCACGTGACCGGATTCGCGAACGATGTCCCGGTCAATTTTCCCAATCAAGTGGTGCCGATCTTCACCAAGCTGAGCTGCAACAGCGGCGGCTGCCACGGCAAGGCAAGCGGGCAGAACGGCTTCAAATTGTCGCTGCTCGGTTTCTATCCCGAAGATGACCACGAGTTTCTCGTGAAAGAAGGCCGCGGCCGGCGGGTCTTCCAACCGTCACCGAGCCAGAGCCTTTTGCTGACGAAACCGGTTGGCCAGTCGCCTCACGGTGGCGGCAAGCGGATGGAAGTCGGCAGCTACGAATACCGCCTGATTGCCCGCTGGATCGAACAGGGCATGCCCTACGGTGCGGCGACCGATCCGGTCGTCACCGGCATCAAGTGTCTGCCCGAAGGCCGCATTATGGACCGCAGTGCGGATCAGCAGATCACCGTCCTCGCGATGTACAGCGACGGCAGCAGTGAAGACGTCACCCGCATGGCGCTCTTCGAACCGAACGACCCGGAAATGGCCGAAGTCAACGTCAACGGCCTCGTGAAGACGCACGATCTTGCGGGCGAAGTGGCGATCATGGCTCGCTATCAGGGTCAGGTCTCGACGTTCCGCGCGACCATCCCGCTTGGTGCCGAGATCGCCCAGCGTCCTGCCGAAAAGAACTTCATCGACAAAGCCGTGTTCGGCAAGCTGGACGTGCTCGGCATCCCGGCGTCGGCTCCGGCGGATGACGCGACGTTCCTCCGCCGCGTGTCAATCGACCTGACCGGGACCGTGCCCAGCGATGCCGAAGTGCAGGCGTTCCTTGCCGAC